>NZ_JBQCVF010000071.1:0-1396 GCF_051962515.1 Neisseria sp. P0009.S007
CTTGGCTTTGGCGAAGTTCTGGTAGAAGCCGGCTCAACACTTGCTTCAGCCTTCCTGAAGGATGACTTGGTGGATGAAATCGTCCTCTACCAAGCACCGAAACTGTTAGGCGCAGGCAAACCTCTTTTCTCCCTCCCTGAAAATCCGGCCGCCCTACTTTCAGACGGCCCTTGGCAAAGTCAATCGGTAGAAATCATCGGGCAGGACATTAAATGGGTTCTCCGAAAAAAAATCCGTCTAATTGCCTCAACTTAATAATTAAACCATTGTAAATAGAATATATCTATCATTTATATAGCAATAAATGTAATTTTTTCGTCAATATATTATAATGACTTTAGCGTATTCCAATTTAAAACTTTGACTTAAGTTAACTATCCTCAAGCCGATTGTCGACAAATTTTCCTTTTTTTCATCACGAAATAATGGATTATTAAGATAAGTTAAGCCACGAAAATTTATTAAAAGTTTTTATTCTAGAAGGGTTTTAAACGGCATAAACGGTAGTTTCATTTCATGAATCATACATTTGACAAAACAATATCTAAAATCAAAACATGTGGTTGAATGTAATTTCTAAAAATTAAGCATTCAAAAATACCGTTTCCATACCATAGAGGCCGCCTGAACGACCGTTAAACTTTTTTGATTGAGACGAATCAGATAAGTGCTTATGATTTTGTCTAATGTAATTATAAGTATGGTTTTAAGGCTTCACACGATACGGCAGCCGGCTATGGCTATGCGGTTGCAGCAAACAACTCAGGCATCGGGCAAACACTCCCGATTTACTCATTCATTACACGAAAGACATCATGAAAAACATTACGATACAAAAATTTGCCGATAAGACCGCAAAAATCGGCATCGTTGGCTTAGGCTACGTCGGTTTACCACTGATGTTGCGCTATGTGGATATCGGTTACCAAGTTTTGGGTTTCGACATTGACACCAACAAAGTCGACAAGCTCAACAAAGGCGAAAGCTACATCGAGCATATCCCTTCCGACAAAATTGCCGCTGCTTCCAACAGCCTGTTTGAAGCAACGACAGACTTCTCCCGCATCGGCGAAGTAGAAGCCGTCATTTTGTGCGTACCGACTCCGCTGAACAAATACCGCGAGCCGGACATGAGCTTTGTGATCGACACTACCGATGCGGTAAAACCTTACCTGCGCGCCGGCCAAGTGCTGTCTTTGGAATCCACTACCTACCCCGGTACTACCGAAGAAGAATTGCTGCCGCGCATGGAAGAAGGCGGCTTGAAAGTCGGTCAAGACGTGTTCTTGGTTTACTCTCCTGAGCGTGAAGACCCGGGTAACCCTAACTTTGAAACCCGTACCATTCCAAAAGTCATCGGCGGCCATACCCCTGCTTGTTTGGAAGTCGGCCTGGC
>NZ_JBQCVF010000071.1:1496-11160 GCF_051962515.1 Neisseria sp. P0009.S007
TTTTTCAGACGGCCTTGGCAAACCGGCAACGGTAACAACGCATCTCTTACGAAAAACGCTCAGCTCGAACTTCTGGCCGTCTGAAAACAAATAATATGAACGCGAAAAAAATCCTCGGCTACGCATTGGGCCCGGTAGGAAGCGCCGCTTTCGGCCTACTTTCCCTGCCGCTCATCTCATGGTACTTCCCTGCGGAAGACATCGGCCGTATCGTACTCTTGCAGACCATTGCCGGATTGAGCATCCTGTTGCTGGGCTTGGGGCTGGACCAATCCTATATTCGCGACTATTACGCCGTTAAAGACAAGGCCGCGCTGTTCAAATCCGTTTTTTTATCGCCATTGATTCTGACGGTGGCGGTTGTGGTTTTAGTGTTACTGATAAACGCATCATGGCCGTCTGAAATCATTTTTGACATCCCCAGTGCAAATTTGGGGATTCTCTTTCTGATTTTCTTAGCCACCACGCTGATTATCCGTTTTTTAGCCCTGATTTTACGGATGAAAGAGCAGGCATTGGCTTTTTCTGTTAGCCAGCTTGCGCCGAAATTTTTGATTTTGGTGTTGGTTTTTGCCGTAATCGCTTCCGGCCTGCCCGCCAATACCACTTCGCTGGTTTTTGCCTACACCGCCGCCCAAGTGCTGACCGTTGTACTGTTGATATATCAGCTGCGCCAAGACTTGCAAGCCGTTTCCCATGCAAAATGGTCGTCCGATCTGCATCGGGACGGCCTACGCTACGGCCTGCCGCTGGCATTCGGCAACTTGGCCTATTGGGGGCTGACTTCGATTGACCGTTTTGTCCTCAAAAACATCTCAGGCTTGGACGAGTTGGGTATTTATTCAATGGCGGTCAGCTTTGGTGCCGTCGCCTTGATTTTCCAAAGCGTGTTCTCCACCATTTGGGCGCCTTTGGTGTTCAAATGGGTAGAAGAAAAAACCAATCTGGACAAAATCGGCGACATCACGCTTTCCATGACCGTCCTCATCAGCGCAATGATTTGCCTCATCGGAATTTTCTCGCCGATGGCGACCTGGATACTGCCGGAAAAATACACGCAGGTTCAATTTATCCTGCTCTCGTGTATGCTCTTCCCCCTGTTTTACACGCTGACCGAAGTCAGCGGCATCGGTTTGAACGTCGTCCGCTCGACTTGGCTGATTACTGTCATCAACATCGTTGCCTTTATCGTCAATACCGCCCTGCTCTATCTATTGGTACCGAAATTTGGTGCAAAAGGTGCAGCTATGGCCAGCGCAACGGCTTTTTGGCTGTTTTTCATCTTTAAAACCGAATTCTCTTCACGCCTGTGGCAGCCTTTGCCGCGCCTGAAGATTTATACCAACTCAACGCTCTGCCTGATAATCTGCCTTGCCTACACTTGGCTGGGTACGCGCGACAACTACATTTGGTTCGCGCTGGCATGGGCAGTCGGACTGGGTTTCCTGTTCCTAAAATACAAACACGCACTATTTGCCGCGACCGAAAAAATCAAAGCCAAATTAAACCGTTCGGCAAAATAGCCAACCTGAGATTCACGTCTCTACGATAACAACAGAACGACTATGAAAATAAAACGTCTGAACTTATACACTTACATTCTATACATCATGCTCGCAGCCTATATGCTGGGGCCCGCGCTGTCCTTTAAGGTCGGCGTACCGCGTATTGACAACCCGCTGACCCTGATATTTGTACTGCTTGGTTTTGTCGTATTTTTTCTGGAAAGCAAGCATATTCCGCGCAAGATTTTTGCCATGCTCTGCGCCCTGACCGCCATGTGCATCTGGCCCGCCATCCACATGGGCATTACGTCGCTGACGCCGACGCAGTACATGGATATTTTGTTTTTTATGGCGGTTCCGGCTTTCTTCTACTTGTTTTACCAAGTATTGAAGCGCGCCGACGACCCTTTGGGGACGATTCAGAAGTTCCTCATCGTATTTACGCTGTTTATCGCCGTACCGCCGTTTGCAGAACTGGCCACCGGTATTCAGTTTGTGAGTGCCAGCGATGAGTTGGCTATTGACGAAGGCTCGCTCAAAGGCTTGTTCTTTAACCCGAACAACCTCGCCGCCACCGCGGTCTGCCTTGCGCCTGCCATTTTGTTTTTCTTCCAACTCCAAGGGCGGAAACACAAAGAAAAACTACTTGGCTGGGGCTTGTTCCTGCTGTTGGGCATGGCCATTTTCGCCAGCGTATCGCGTACCGCCATCGGCTGCTACCTGTTGATTTTGTTGGTTTATACGGCCTATCGCAGAAACGGTTTTATTACGGTCGGCGTTGCTGGTTTGCTGGCATTGGTATTGTCGATGATTCCGTCACGCGCGATTGCGGAATTTTTGCTCTCACTCAACGGCAACCAGTTCTTAGAACGCTTTTCCAGCCGCGTGTACCTTTTCCTGTACGACTTGGGCAGCGACAACTCCGTGTCCTACCGTCAGGAGATTTACAACTACTTCTGGAACAATCCGCCCCTGCTGCTGACCGGCTACGGTCCTAAAAACTTCCGCGAATATTTCGGCGGCCATTTGAGCGGCAGCTTGGGCTTTGAAAACCCACACAGCTTCATCATCGAGCTGTATTTGGGTTTCGGCATGATTTCCTTGCTCGGCTTTATTGCTTTTGTGGCGTGTTATTTCCTCTACACCGCCTCAAACCGAGCAGTAACCGGCAAATCGCGCGTTTTGGCTTGGGTTGCCTTGGGCATTTTCCTGCTGGCCGGTTTTATTCCGTCCACCATTTTGCGTATGCCGTTTATCTGGCTGCCCTGCCTGCTGATTTTTATTTACAGCGTATTTGTTGCGCCCAAGCTGAAAGATATGGCCGCTTACGCATACAACGAAACACTATACGATACGAAGAAACCATCATGAAAATCATCCTGACTACCTCCATGTCCGGCCTCGGTGGCACTGAAAACGCCACTTTCCGCCTCGGCCGCCTGCTCAAACAACGCGGACACGATATCGTATTGGCCTCTTCAGACGGCCCTTTGATTCAGGAAGCGCAAGCATTGGGCATCCGTTGGCAGCCGATCGATTTTTACCAAGGCGGATTATTGGGTTACGTCAAAGGCATGTTCGCCTATATGAAACTGCTGAAAAAAGAGAAACCCGATGTGATTCACTGCCAAATGGCGCGTATCGTTCCGGCCTGCGCCATTGCGGCCAAGTTCGCTTCACCGAAAACCAAAGTGTTCTACCACGCGCGCGGCCTTGATCCGGAAACTTATCCGAAAATTGCCAAGCTTTTCGACAAGCTGGGCGTGTACATTATCGGCAACTGCAAACACGAACGCGAAAAACTCATCCGTTACGGTTTCCCTGCCAACCGCATTACCTACACTTACAACGCCCTGCACAAAGCAGATTTCGTTCCTGAAAAAACGGTCAAAGACTATGTCCAACTGGGCACACTTTCCCGTTTGGATACCGTCCGCGCCGTGCATTTAATGCTGGACATTTTGAAGAAAATGGTTGACCGCGGCATGCCTGTACGCCTTAACGTTGCAGGCATCGGCGAAGAAATGGACAACCTCAAAGCCCAAGCCAAACGTTTGGGCATTGAAGACCAAGTTACCTTCCTCGGCGGCGTCCGCGATTTGACCGGCTACTTCAAAGAAGTCGATATTTTGGTGAACACGCCGCATTGCGTGGGCGACCACGGCGCAGGTGTCGGCAACAATATTTTGGAAGCCGGCCTTTACGACACACCTGTCGTGACCTACAACATGGCGGGTATTTCGGAAATGGTCATCACCGGCCAAACCGGCTACTGCATTCCTTTCGGCGATGACGAAGCGTTTATCGAAGCCGTCGATACACTCATCAAGCATCCTGAGTTGCGCGGTCAAATGGGCAAAGCCCTGCACAAACACGTTGAGACCTTATGCTCCGACGATGAAATCTACCGCACCACCATGGCTGCGTACGAAATGTAAGGCCGTCTGAAACATGAACATTACCATCGTCGCCCCTTATTGCTCGCTACCGTCCGAGCCGCATTTCAACCGCTTCTGGTATCTTGCCGAGCTGTTGTCGCAGTCGCATGACGTGTTGCTGATTACCAGCAACTTCAAGCACTACGACAAATCTTTCAGACGGCCCGAAGATGCCGAGGCTGCCTCACAAGGCCGTCTGAAAGTCATACTGTTGGAAGAAAGCGGATACAGCAAAAACGTGTCTTTGGGACGCGTGACCAGCCATCACCGCTTCGTCAAACATTTTGAACAATGGTTGGAAAACTGCCGTCCGGGCGAACAAGACGTCGTCTTTTCCGCCTATCCGCTGATTGCCACCAACCTGCTGTTGGGCAAACACAAAGCGCGTTTGGGTTACAAACTGATTGTCGATGTGCAGGATGTATGGCCGGAGTCTTTCTCCTCGGTCATACCGTTTTTGAAAAAAGTACCGCACAACCTGCTGCCCTTTGCTTCACGCGCCAACCAAGCCTACCGCTACGCCGACGCACTGGTTGCCGTATCGCAGACTTATCTCGACCGCGCCAAAGAAGCCAATCCGAACGTACCTGGCGAAGTCGTTTATATCGGCGCGGATTTTCCCAAACTCGATGCCGCGCCTGCCAAAGATTTTGGCGACGACAAAACCCGCTTTTTCTACTTGGGCACGCTCAGTTACAGCTATGACGTGGAAACTGTGTGCAAAGGCGTTCGCAAGCTGTTGGATGCCGGCGAAAACGTCGAATTGCACATCATGGGTGGCGGCCCCGATTTTGACAGGCTCAAACAATATGCCTGCGACGGCATCAAGTTTTACGGCTACATTCCTTACGCCGAAATGATGTCGGTCGCCAAAGGCTGCGACATTTCCGTCAACGCCATCCACTCTTACGCCATGCAGTCGATTACCAACAAACTGTCCGACTATATGGCTTTGCAAAAACCGATTCTGAACAGCCAGGTCAACGACGAAGTTGCCGAAGTCCTTACCCTGCTGCCGCATGCGAACTATCGTTCCGGTGATGTGGACGGTTTCGTTCAAGCCGCCAAAGATATTTTGAAGCGCAAAAACGATCCTGTTCAGTCCGAAGAAATCGTCCGCCGCTTCAAACGCGACGTTGCCTATCAAAAAATCGTCAACCTGATTGAAAGATTAGCTCATGAATAAATTTTTCAAACGCCTGTTTGACATTATTGCCTCTGCTTCAGGGCTGATTATCCTGTCGCCTGTGTTTTTGATTTTGGTGTACCTCATCCGCAAAAACTTAGGCTCGCCTGTGTTCTTCATCCAAGAGCGACCGGGCAAGGATGGCAAACCGTTTAAAATGATTAAATTCCGCTCCATGCGCGATGCAATCGATAAAGACGGCAACCCTCTACCGGACAGCGAACGCCTGACCGATTTCGGCAAAAAATTACGCGCCACCAGTTTGGACGAACTTCCTGAATTATGGAATGTCTTAAAAGGCGAGATGAGTCTAGTTGGACCTCGTCCGCTGCTGATGCACTACCTGCCGTTGTACAACGACTTCCAAAACCGCCGCCACGAAATGAAACCGGGCGTGACCGGTTGGGCGCAAGTCAATGGCCGCAACGCCATTTCATGGGATGAAAAATTCGCCCACGATGTTTGGTACATCGACAACTTCAGCTTTTGGCTGGATATCAAAATTTTGTTCCTGACGGTTAAAAAAGTCTTCGTCAAAGAAGGCATCTCAGCCGAAGGAGAAGCCACCATGCCTTATTTCACGGGTAATAAAACTGATGAAAAAAAATAACATACTGATTCTGTCGGCAGGTCGCCGTGTCGAATTGGTGCAGGACTTCCAAACCGAAGCCGCACGTTTTTCAGACGGCATCGGCGTTTTTGCTACTGACCTCAACCCCCACATGTCTTCTGCCTGCCATGTTGCCGACCGCGCTTTCAGCGTGCCGCGCATCGATGCAGCCGAATACATTGACAGCATTTTCGAGCTGGCCAAACAACACGACATCGGTCTGATTGTGCCAACCATCGATACCGAGCTGCTCAAACTGGCCGAAGCACGTGACCGTTTTGAAGCTGAAGGAATACATATTGTCATTTCGGATGCAAAACTGATTACCCTGTGCCGCGACAAGCGCCTGACCGCAGGCCTGTTTGCACAATACGGCATCCGTTCGCCTGAAATTTACGAACGGGACCGCCTGGTTTTCCCATGTTTTGCCAAGCCTTATGACGGCAGCCGCGCCATCGGTGCGAAAAAAATCAACACACCGGCTGATTTGACTGTCGACATTACCGAAGACCCGAAAATGATGTTCGCCCAATACATCGATATTGAGAATACTTTCTCCGAGTTTACCGTCGATATGTATTACGACCGTCAAGGCCGTCTGAAATGCGCCATTCCTCGCGAACGTTTGGAAGTGCGCACCGGTGAAGTCAGCAAAGGCGCAACCCGACGCAATGCCCTGTATAAAGAGCTGGTTGAAAAAATGGCCGTATTGGAAGGCGCACGCGGCTGCATTACCGCGCAATTCTTCGTCAGCAAAACCGACAGCACGACCTACGGCGTGGAAATCAACCCGCGTTTCGGCGGCGGTTTCCCACTGACTTACGCAGCAGGCGGCAACTATCCGGGCTGGCTGATTCAAGAATACATCGGCGGCCAAGATGTCCCTTTCTCCGACGACTGGGAAAACAATTTAATCATGCTTCGTTACGATGCTAAGGTTTTGGTAAGAGAACATGATTAAGCCGGAAGAATCTGTCATCGTCTTCGATCTTGACGATACGCTTTACTCTGAGTACGACTACAAATGCTCCGGAATACAGGCAGTTGTAGGGACAATTACGTCGCTTTACCCGCAATACGATGCCGACGTACTAAATGAAATTGCAGACAATAAAAGTAAAGACTGGCTCGACAATTTGTGTCATCATTGCAAATTAAACGAACTAGAGAAACAATCACTTTTGTGGCAATATCGACTACATAGGCCTGTTATCCGACCTTATGTCGAACCGTCTTTTTTACGGAAGCTGATGCGCCCTTTTGCCGCACGCGCCCTGATTACAGACGGTCGCAGTCTGACACAGCGTTTGAAAATACAGGCCTTGGGTTTGACCGATTTGTTTGACGACATTTTGATTTCGGAAGCCATGCAATCGGAAAAACCCGACGATAAGCGTTTTGTCTTCCTGCAAAACAAATATCCGGCTACAAAACGTTTCATCTACATCGGCGACAACATCAAAAAAGATTTTGTCGCACCCAACAAACTGGGTTGGCTCTCCATAGGCATTATGCCTAAGCCGCACAATATTCATCAAGCCGAGCCCGAGCAATACGGTCGTGAATACCAGCCCACCCTTTGGATAAACACCCTGGAAGAACTGACTACACTGACAACTTCCGCCACCGAAAAAGCAAATGCATAAGGGACATTTCTCCATGAAAATCTTATTTATGGGTCGTAAACAGGTTTCCGCCAACCTGCTTCGTTTTTTGACCAAACATGACCATATCGAAATCATCGGTGTCTTGACCGACAGCCATCTGCAAGGCTCGCCGACTACGGCCGCCGCGCAGGAATTGGGCTTGCCCCTGTACACCTTCGATACGGCTTTGGAAGCAATGCGAGAAGGCCGTCTGAAATACGATTTGGGCTTGTCCGTCCTTTACTGGCGCAAGCTGCGTGATGAATTCCTGAGCATTCCGACTTTAGGCACGATCAACTTCCACCCTGCGCTGTTGCCCGAATACAAAGGCACGGGCGGCTACAACCTGGCCATCATGGACGAGCTGAACGAATGGGGCAATACTGCCCACTACGTCGACGCTTCCATCGATACCGGTGAAATTATCGAAGTGGACCGTTTCCCTATCGACGCCGAAACAGAAACCGCCCAATCGCTCGAACGCAAAACCATGCAGGCATTGGAAGATTTCGCACGACGCATCATCACCCGCGCCATCGAGTCGAAAACCAAATTGCCAACCACGCCAAACATTGGTGGCCGCTACGTCAGCCGCGACGAGATGGAAGCCATGAAGCAAATCCACGACGGCGACAATATCGAGAAGAAAATCCGCGCCTTCTGGTTCCCTCCTTACGACGGCGCATACGTCGAAATCAACGGTCAGAAATACACCCTGATCAATCGCCAACTGCTGGAAGAAATCGCCCCCAAAGGCTCAACCAGTCTTTTCGCAGGAAAAACAAATGCTTAATACATCACTCTCCCCATGGCCAAGCTTTACTCAAGAAGAAGCCGATGCCGTTTCCAAAGTCCTGCTGTCCAACAAAGTCAACTACTGGACAGGTACGGAATGTCGCGAATTTGAAAAAGAATTTGCTGCTTTTGTCGGCACTCAATACGCCGTCGCCCTTTCCAACGGTACATTGGCTTTGGACGTAGCCCTCAAAGCAATGGGTATCGGCCAAGGCGATGATGTGATTGTCACTTCGCGTACTTTCTTGGCTTCCGCATCCTGCATCGTGACCGCCGGCGCAAATCCGGTGTTTGCCGATGTCGATTTGAACAGCCAAAACATCAGCGCCGAAACCATCAAAGCCGCTTTGACGCCAAACACAAAAGCCATCATCGTGGTTCACCTTGCCGGCATGCCTGCCGAAATGGACGACATCATGGCTTTGGCAAAAGAACATAACTTGTGGGTTATCGAAGACTGCGCCCAAGCGCACGGTGCGAAATACAAAGGCAAATCCGTCGGCTCTATCGGCCATGTCGGCGCATGGTCGTTCTGCCAAGACAAAATCATGACCACCGGCGGCGAAGGCGGCATGGTAACCACCAACGACAAAGAGCTATGGAGCAAAATGTGGTCGTACAAAGACCACGGCAAAAGCTACGATGCCGTGTACAACCGCGAACACGCACCCGGTTTCCGCTGGCTGCACGAAAGCTTCGGTACCAACTGGCGCATGTTGGAAATGCAGGCGGTCATCGGCCGCATCCAGCTCAAACGTATGCCCGAATGGACGGCGCGCCGCCAAGAAAACGCCGCCAAACTGGCTGAAAGCTTGGGCAAATTTGCCAGCATCCGTTTAGTCGAAGTGGCCGATTACATCGAACACGCGCAATACAAGTTCTACGTTTTCGTCAAACCCGAACACCTGAAAGATGGCTGGACGCGCGACCGCATCGTCAATGAACTGAACGCGCGCAAAGTCCCATGCTATCAAGGCAGCTGCTCCGAAGTGTATTTGGAAAAAGCCTTCGACAACACGCCTTGGCGTCCGAAAGAGCGTTTGAAAAACGCTGTCGAGTTGAGCGACACCAGCCTGATGTTCTTGGTGCACCCAACCCTGACCGATGAAGAAATTGCGTTCTGCAAAGAAAACATCGAAGCCGTATTGACTGAAGCCACGGCATAATCATTTTCAGACGGCCTGCAACTTCAGGCCGTCTGAAAAAAATAAAACAGCCTGCTTCAAACAATCCGTACCAAGCCACATTACAACACTCAGACACAAGAAATATAAAATGAACTTGGAAACCCTGCTGGCTCTGCCGCGCAACCTTAAAAAAACCTTCTTCGTCATCCACGATATCTTGATGATATTCGTGGCGTTTTGGTTTGCCCAAAGCCTCAAAGTGCAATATTCCGACGAATGGTTGAGTATCGCCAACTGGCTGGCTTTCGGCAGCACCGCGTTGCTGACCATCATCCTTTTCATCCGTATCGGCCTCTA
>NZ_JBQCVF010000072.1:0-11125 GCF_051962515.1 Neisseria sp. P0009.S007
CCCGCAGCCAAAGGTTTGCCGTCAGGCAGGAAGTAAGCGGCGGTTTGCGGATAACGTTGCAAGGGTTCCAAATTTTGCTCGATGGATTTCGCCATACGCGGAGAAACAGCAAAACCTTGTTCCGCCAAAGCAATCGGTTTGTCAAACAGGCTTGCCCACGGCAATTTGCCGTAACGCTTGTGGACATCTTCCAGCAGCTTCGGAATCCCCGGCACGCCGACCGAACGGCCGCCGACCACTGCGTTCATAAAGCCCATCGGCTTGCCGTTTTCATCCAAGAAAAGCGCCGGCGTTGCCGCTTTCGGCGCCGTTTCGCGGGCATCAAACGTCGTCAGTTTTTTCGCCTTATTGTCCCAATACACCAAAAACGCGCCGCCGCCCAAACCAGAAGACTGCGGTTCGGTCAGACCTAAGGTCGTCTGCATGGCGATCATCGCATCTATCGCGCTGCCGCCGCGTTTCAAAACCTCGTATCCCGCCTCGGTTGCCAACGGATTGGCAGACGCCGCCATATAATGTTTGGCGCGGATTAACTTCTGCTCGGTCAGCCCCGTCCCTCGTTCCGGCGCATGGTTATCCACAGATACGGAGGGCAGGGCAACTTGAGGCTTTTGAACCGGCTGTTGCGCACAAGCGGCCAAAACTAAAATAGATAACAACTTAATACTAAAGGAAAATTTCATATTCAATCCATAAATTTAAATATTTTCAGACGGCCTTTTCCCAACTTGAACAAGAGGAAATATGAAAATATTCAGAAATAAAAAACCATTTGACTATTTCCCTACTCAATCAGTTCCGATTGGAGAAGTATAAAACAAGCTAAGATTGTGCACAGGCAAAAAGTTACCCACAGAACAAAGCGGCAGAAAATTTTTATCCACATATGCAAACAAGGCCGACCATACTTTATCCTCATCAAAAAATATCAGCTAAGTATTTGAAAAATTTTTTTAATCAAAGTTATCAACAAGCTGTGGCAGCACTCAATATCATCTTCTATTTATTATTTAAAATCTTATTTATAGTTTGTTTTCCCAAAGGCAAAGGCCGTCTGAAACGTAAAGGCATCTTTTCAAAAAATTAAAAAGTTAAGGATTGTTAAAAACGTGTAAATCAGCTAGAGTTACGCTTGATAAAATTAATCAATAACGGAGTTTCACGAAATGAAAGGCGACATTGGCGTAATCGGCCTTGCCGTAATGGGGCAAAACCTGATTCTCAACATGAACGATAACGGCTTTAAAGTTGTCGCATACAACCGTACGACCAGCAAAGTAGATGATTTTTTAAACGGCGCAGCCAAAAATACCAATATTATTGGTGCATATTCACTGCAAGATCTAGTTGATAAATTAGAAAAACCGCGCAAAATCATGATGATGGTTCGCGCCGGTTCTGTTGTTGACGATTTTATCGAACAACTCGTTCCACTTTTGGACGAAGGCGACATCATTATTGACGGCGGCAACGCCAACTATCCTGATTCCACCCGCCGCACACACGAGCTGGCGGCAAAAGGCATCCGCTTTATCGGTGCCGGCGTTTCCGGTGGCGAAGAAGGCGCGCGTCACGGCCCGTCCATCATGCCCGGTGGCGACGAAGCCGCATGGCCTGCCGTTAAGCCGATTTTCCAAGCCATCTCCGCCAAAACACCTCAAGGCGAGCCTTGCTGCGACTGGGTCGGCCGTGACGGTGCGGGCCACTTCGTCAAAATGGTGCACAACGGCATCGAATACGGCGACATGCAGTTGATTTGCGAAGCGTACCAATTCATGAAAGACGGTTTGGGCCTGTCTTATGACGAAATGCACCAAATCTTCAACGAGTGGAACAAAACCGAACTGGATTCTTATCTGGTCGAAATTACCGCCGCGATTTTGGGTTACAGAGATGAAAACGGCGAACCTTTGGTCGAAAAAATCCTCGATACCGCAGGTCAAAAAGGTACAGGTAAATGGACCGGCATCAATGCCCTCGATTTGGGTATCCCGTTGACCCTGATTTCCGAAGCCGTATTTGCACGTTGCGTGTCCGCGTTTAAAGACCAACGCACCCAAGCAAACAGCCTGTTTGGCAAAACCATTACCCCGATTGAAGGCGACAAAGCCGCATGGGTCGAAGCCCTACGCCAAGCCCTGTTGGCATCCAAAATCATTTCTTATGCACAAGGCTTTATGCTGATCCGCGAAGCCAGCGAAAACAACGATTGGGCATTGAATTACGGCAATACTGCCCTCTTGTGGCGCGAAGGCTGCATTATCCGCAGCGCGTTCTTGGGCAACATCCGCGACGCATACGAGGCCAATCCTGATTTGGTCTTCTTGGGTTCCGATCCTTATTTCAAAGGCGTATTGGAAATTTGTCTGCCTGCATGGCGTAAAGTGGTGGCCAAAGCGATTGAGTGCGGTATTCCGATGCCTTGCATGGCTTCCGCAATTACCTTCCTTGACGGCTACACTTCCGAGCGTCTGCCCGCCAACCTGCTGCAAGCCCAACGCGACTACTTCGGCGCGCACACTTACGAGCGTACCGACAAACCGCGCGGCGAGTTTTTCCATACCAACTGGACAGGCAAGGGCGGCGATACCGCTTCAACCACATACGATATTTAATTTGCCCGGGCAAACAAAAGGCCGTCTGAGTATTTCAGACGGCCTTTTTATAGGGTTATCCACAATGAAGAATGAAATGATTTAATCTACTTGATAGATAACTTTATGAAATAAATAAAGATAAATAAAGGCCGTCTGAATATTTCAGACGGCCTTTAAAATTGTTCACAACCTTATCAACAGGTTTTCCATAGATTAAACCAGATTTTGCGGATTGCCGGCCACGAAGCGGTTGATGTTATCCAAAAGGATGTCAAACAGGCGGTTTGCGGCTTCTTGGCTTGCCCATGCAATGTGTGGCGTGACGATGAGGTTGGGCAGTCGGGCTTTCAGCAGAGGGTTGCCGTCGCGCGGCGGCTCTTGTGTCAACACGTCAAAACCTGCACCGCCGATTTGGCCGTATTTCAACGCCGCAACCAAAGCGGCTTCATCGACCAAGCCGCCGCGCCCGCAGTTGATGAGGATGGCGCCGGGTTTCATTTGTTGCAATTCGGCTTCGCCTATCATGTTTGCCGTTTGCGGTGTGAGTGGACAATTAAGCGACACGACATCGGCGGAGCGGATGGCTTCGTCAAAGGAAACATAGCCGTCGCGGACGCTTTGGGCATTTTTATGTTCGGCGAACACGACATTCATTTTGAAAGCCTGAGCATAAGTTGCCAGTGTTTTACCGATATTGCCGCGACCGAAAATCGCCAGCGTTTTGCCGTTCAAATCGCGCATCGGTGCGCCGAGGTAGCAGAAAAACGGCGAGTTTTCCCACAAGCCTGCCGCAACGTCGCGCTGGTAGGCAGGCAGGTTGCGCATCAGGGTAATCATCATCATAAACGCGTGTTCCGCCACGGATTCATTGCCGTAAGCGCGGATATTGCACACTGCCGTACCATTTTGTTTGGCGGCCTCAACGTCCACATTGTTGACGCCCGTCGCGGCTAGCGCAATCAGTTTGAGCTGCGGGTTGGCGGCGATGTGTTCGGCGGAAATCACGACTTTGTTGGTAATGATGATGTCCGCACCCCGTATGCGCGCCAGCGTTTCGTGCGCTTCGGTTGTGCCGTAGCTGCTTAATGTGTGTGGAAAATCAAATTCAAACGGGCGATTGACGAGGGTATCGCGGTCGAGGACGACAATTTGGAGCGGATTCATAAAATTCCTATCAAAAATAAAATATCGATTTATAAAATCTAAATCAGGATAAAGGATTTAAAATATACGTGTTAGTTGATAATAATTATTATGTAGCTATTAAAACATCAATGTATCAGGAAAACAGCATGATTAAAACCATTACATTTGCTATTTTGCATTTCAGCGTCGCATTTAGTGTCGCCTATATTCTGACCGGCAGTATCGGCGTTTCCAGCGCGGTGGCTTTGGTCGAACCCATCGTCAATACCGTCGTCTTTTATTTTCATGAAAAAGCGTGGAACCGCTACGAGAAAAACAAATCCGAAAAGCAAAAATTGTGGGTGCCTCTGCATCAGTGCGGCTAAAGTTTCAGACGGCCTTTTGCTTGGTTAAAACCGATTATGGTTTTTCGGTTCGTCCATTGCCATCAAAATGCCAAACCCTAAAATAGAGTAAGACTTTACGAAGGCTTCATTAAGGTAAAAATGCTAAAATACGCTATTCTTGCAAACCCATTCAGACGGCCTCAATGCTCACCGATTTAGAAAAAAACGCCATCCGCGACCATTACCAAAACATTGGCAAAAACCTGCCCGGTTTCCGTCCGCGCGCTTCGCAGCGGGAAATGATTGCGGCGATTGCCAACGCTTTTTCGCGGACGTTGACGCGTGAAGAAGGCGAAGAAGCGCCCAAACGCGAGGGTGAGAGCATTGCCGTGATCGAAGGGCCGACCGGTGTGGGTAAATCGTTGGCCTACCTTTTGGCCGGCGGCATCATGGCGCAAACGCGCGGCAAATGGTTGATCGTCAGCAGTGCGACGGTGGCTTTGCAGGAGCAGTTGGTTGACCGCGATTTGCCGTTTCTGGTCGAAAAAAGCGGTTTGGAGCTGACCTTTGCGCTTGCCAAGGGACGCGGCCGTTATCTTTGCCCCTACAAACTCTATCAACTGACGCAAAACAATGCCCAGCAAAACCTGCTTGGTTTTGAAGCGCCGGAAGTGTTGTGGGACAGCAAACCCAAGCCTGAAGAATTGAACCTGCTGCGCGACATTGCCGATGAATTTTCCGCCCGCCGCTTTAATGGCGACCGCGACACTTGGCCGGAAAAAATCGATGACACGATTTGGCTCAAAGTGACCAACGACCGCCACGGCTGCCTGAAATCCGCCTGTCCCAACCGTCCGGAATGCCCGTTTTACCTGGCACGCGATGTCTTGGAAACCGTCGATGTCGTCGTTGCCAATCACGATCTTCTGCTTGCCGACATCAGTATGGGCGGCGGCGTGATTCTGCCTGCGCCTGAAAACAGTTTCTATTGCATAGACGAAGCGCACCACCTGTCCAAAAAAGCCCTCAGCCGCTTTGCCGCCGAACATTCATGGAATATTGCCGTTTGGACGCTGGAAAAACTGCCGCAGCTTACCGGCAAAATTGCCGCGCTGACCGATAAAGCCGAACTTGCCAACCTTGCTGACGAAGCTGCCACATCCTTGCTCGATAGCCTGCATGAATGGCAGTTCCATTTGGCGGAAGAGCCGTCTTTAAGTCTGGGGTCGTCTGAAAACGACAGGCGGAAACACAACGAACCGACTTGGCTGTGGGAAGACGGCAAAATCCCCGAAGGCCTGGAAACCACAGTTTCCAATACGGCCATTGCTGCGCGCAGCCTGCTCAAACACGTTATCGGCCTGAACGATGCGCTTTCCGCCGCGCGCCGCGAAAAAGAGCAGGATGGCGCGCTCCTCGACCGTCTGACCAGCGAGTTCGGCCTTTTTATCGCCCGTATCGAACAAATCAGCGCGGTTTGGGATTTGCTCTCCACCGTTCCCATTGAAGGCGAAGAGCCGTTGGCGAAATGGATAACCCGCCGTGCCGACGACAAAAACGACTACATTTTCAACGCCAGCCCCATCAGCAGCGCATCCCACCTTGCCAACAGCCTGTGGCGGCACGCGGCAGGCGCAGTGTTGACTTCGGCCACCCTGCAATCGCTCGGCAGCTTCAACCTGATTTTGCGCCAAACAGGCCTATTATGGTTGCCCGAAACCACCACGCTTGCATTGGAAAGCCCGTTTAATTTCGATGCGCAAGGCGAGCTGTATATTCCGCCGGTTCAAGCCAGCCCCAAAGACCCTGATGCGCATACGGCCGCCATTGTCGAATGGTTGCCGAAGCTGGTTTCGCCGGTTGAAGCCATCGGTACGCTGGTGTTGTTTTCCTCGCGCAAGCAAATGCAGGATGTCGCCTTACGACTGCCTGACGAATACTTACCGCTTCTGCTTGTGCAGGGCGAGTTGCCCAAGGCCGTTCTTTTACAAAGGCACCATCAAGCTATTGCCGAAGGTAAAGCCAGCATTATTTTCGGCCTCGACAGTTTTGCCGAAGGCCTCGACCTGCCCGGTACGGCCTGCGTGCAAGTCATTATTGCCAAGCTGCCGTTTGCGATGCCGGACAATCCCATCGAGAAAACCCAAAACCGTTGGATTGAACAACGCGGCGGCAATCCTTTTATCGAAATTACGGTGCCCGAAGCCAGCATCAAACTGATCCAAGCTGTCGGCCGCCTTATCCGTACCGAACAGGATTACGGCCGCGTGACCATCCTCGACAACCGCGTCAAAACGCAACGCTACGGCCAACAATTATTGGCTTGTCTGCCGCCGTTTAAGCGGATAGGGTAGTTGTGGATAATTCAAAGGCAGAGGCCGTCTGAAATCAAATGTTCAGACGGCCTTTTATTCTTTTCAAACTATAAATCCAATTTCATGACGGATACGGTTTCCCCGTTGTGCCAAGTCTGCGTGATTTCTTTCCAGCCGAACTTTTCATACACGGCTTGCACATCCGGCGTATAGAGAAACAGATGCGGCAAACCCAGTTCGCGTGCTTTATCCAGACAAAACGAAACCAGCTGCCTGCCTACGCCCAAACCGCGAAATTGCGGCAAAACGAACACATCGCCCAGCCAATATTCGTGTTCGGGAAAACACGCCATATCAAACCGCTTTAATGCTGCCGAACCCATCAGCCGCCCTTCATTATTCACAGCCGCAAACGCCAGCGGCAAGTTATCCCCATCAAGGCACTGCGCGTAATACGCACGGATTTTGTCCAGAGACGACCACGGCGCAAAATCGTGCCACTCCTCAAACAGCGCGAGGGCTAAAGGCTCGACAAATTCAGGCTTCAGACGGCATATGTTCATATCGGGTCCTTTTGTTGTACCGCGTAGGGATTATTTTTGCAGTATAGGCCGTCTGAAAGGTTAACACATCTTAAAAAATCAGCGTAAAACACGATAAACCCGCCGCCAGTCCCATTCAAATCACTTATAATTCTGCCGTACCGCACACAAACAAAAGAAGAACATCATGGCCAAGAAATTTCCCATTTTCCCGAAAAATCCCGAGCGTATCTGCTGGGGTTGCGACAAATACTGCAAAGAGGACGATTTGCAATGCGGCAACGGTTGCGAGCGTATCCAACATCCCATCGAGTTGGACGGCCGCGACTGGTATAAAAAAGGCGACTGGAGCAATTTGTTGAGCGAAGAGCAGCAAATTGAACTTGGACTGAAAGAAGCGCCCAAGCCGGCCAAACCGCATATCAAACTGCCTTTGAAAAATAAAACAGCTTAAACGGTATGCCGTAAATAAACGAAATAAAAAGGCCGTCTGAAACCTGAAAAACAGGATTTCAGACGGCCTTTGTGCTGTCGGATTATGCCTTCACATAATGCACAAACGCGTATTCGATGCCTTTGGCGGAAACATGGTTTTCCCGAGAAGCTTCTTGCCATGTTTCTGTGGAAAACTCAGGAAAAAACGCATCGCCGTCCACATCCAAACCGACTTCGGTCAAACGCAAATCCGTGGCAATCGGCAGGGCTTGTGCATAAATTTGCGCGCCGCCCATGATGATGACTTCTTCAACCCCCTGACACAAAGCCAGCGCATCTTCCAAAGAGGCCGCCGTTTGCGCGCCTTCGGCCTGATAATCTTGGCGGGTGATGACGATATTTTGACGGCCGGGCAGCGGTTTGCGCGGCAGCGACTCCCATGTTTTGCGGCCCATAATGACGGGTTTGCCGTTAGTGTAGGATTTGAAAAAGGCAAAATCCTCGGGCAAATGCCAAGGCATGGTGTTGTTGATGCCGATACAGCGGCGGGCGGCATAGGCGGCGATAAGGGTGATTTTAGGCATAATGAAATCCGTTTGCAAAATAGAATGATTATAGCGGAAGGGAGGCGGGAAGGACTGAATGCCCGATATTATAAAAATGTTTCAACATTTATAAAATCAATATTCAAAATACTTAATTTTGACAAAAATCATTTATTGTTCATTTTTTTAGGTATATGATAAATATCATATCAAATAAAAAAGGAAAGGAAAAAATGATGAGAACCCTCTGTATTTCTGCTTTGACTGCCTCCCTGTCTTTGATGTTGACTGCCTGCGGCGGCGCAACAAGCGGCTTGTCGAATGCCGTGACCGAGCCGCTCAATCCGCATCCGAAAGGCGTGTTGTCCGTTGAATTGAACGAATCCGTCCCTGAAAACGGTACGTTGGAGCTGACCGCCAACGGTAAAACGCAAACCCTGCAAAAAGGCGGCAAACTCGATACCGGCTTTTTGAAAACCGATAAAGTATCTTCTTACGACTACGCCCAAAAAATCAAGGTAAACGGTCAAGTCATCACTTTGGAAACGGGCGATTTCCAAGTGTATAAACAAAATTATTCCACTGTTGCCGCGCGTTACGCCAAACAAAAAGCCGATGACGCAGGCAAGCTGCAAAACCTCGATACATACATATTTACCGTCGGCGAAGTCCAAGGCGATGAAACAGCGTATCGCAATTTACCCAAACAAGGCAGCTATCAGTATTCGGGGATCGCGTTTAACGGCGACGACCGCAGCGGCCGTCTGAAATACACTGTCGATTTCGATAAAAAACAAGGTTACGGCAAAATCAGCAGCATGGCTTCCCACAATAATGTCGACCTGCTTGCCGCAGGCATTGCCAATAACAACGGAAAAGCCGCCATCAGCGGTAAAACCAGTTTGAACGGTATCGAAAACGGCCGTTACGATTTGAAACTCTTCGGCCCGCAGGCTGAAGAAATTGCCGGTAAGGCGCAAATCAAAGTTGGCGATTCCACCAAAGAAATCGGTTTGGCCGGTAAAAAAGAATAGGAAACAAGGCCGTCTGAAAGGTTCAGACGGCCTTTTTGTGACAAAAAAAGCAACGGCCCAAACCGTTGCTTTTTTCATGCCAACCTAAATTACAGGCTGCCCAAGATAATGCGCAATACGCGGCGCAACGGCTCGGCAGCGCCCCACAAGAGTTGGTCGCCGACAGTGAATGCGCTGATGTATTCGCCGCCCATGCCCAGTTTGCGGATGCGTCCGACAGGGACGGACAGCGTGCCGGTGACTTTGGCGGGTGTCAGCTCGTGGATGCTGGCTTCTTTTTCGTTGGGGATGACTTTCACCCAATCGTTCGCGCCTGCCAAAATCGCTTCAATTTCAGAAACGGGTAGATCTTTTTTCAGCTTCAGGGTGAGGGCTTGGCTGTGGCAGCGCATAGAGCCGATGCGTACGCACAAGCCGTCAATCACGGTCGGATTGTCGCTGCGGCCGAGGATTTTGTTGGTTTCCACGCCGCCTTTCCATTCTTCTTTGGACTGGCCGTTGCCCAAGTCCACGTCAATCCACGGAATCAGGCTGCCGGCGAGCGGTACACCGAAGTTGGCTTTCGGATAATCTTCGCTGCGCAGGAAATCGGACACTTTGCGGTCGATGTCGAGAATCGCGCTGGAAGGATCGGCAAGCTCGTCTGCCACTTTGGCGTGAATCGCGCCCATGCCGTTGATGAGTTCGCGCATGTTTTTCGCACCCGCGCCGGAAGCGGCTTGATAGGTCATGCTGGTTGCCCATTCGACCAAATCGTTTTGGAACAAACCGCCCAAAGCCATCAACATCAGGGAAACGGTACAGTTGCCGCCGATGTAGTTTTTCACGCCGTTTTTGAGGCCGTTGTCGATGACGTTGCGGTTGACAGGGTCGAGGACGATAATCGCGTCGTCTTTCATGCG
Organism: Neisseria sp. P0009.S007; assembly: GCF_051962515.1. Classification (NCBI taxonomy): domain Bacteria; kingdom Pseudomonadati; phylum Pseudomonadota; class Betaproteobacteria; order Neisseriales; family Neisseriaceae; genus Neisseria; species Neisseria sp. P0009.S007. Next base: position 9,843 of record NZ_JBQCVF010000072.1, read on the forward strand.
CAGGGAAGAAGCCGCGTCAACCCAGTAGCCGTTCCAGCCACTGTCGCGCAGGGGTTGGAAGACGGATTTGGTGTAATCGCCACCCTGACAAGTAACGATGATGTCCATTTTTGCCAATTCGGCAACATCGTTGGCATCCAACAATGTTTTGGCTGCCTGACCGAAATCAGGGGCATCGCCGCCGACGTTGGAAGTGGTAAAGAAAAATGCTTCGGGAATGTGGGCGAAGTCGTTTTCTTCTTTCATACGCTGCATCAAAACAGAGCCGACCATACCGCGCCAGCCGACAAAACCTACTTTCATGTGTTACTCCTTACAAAGAAAATCCGGATAAGTTTATAGTGCATTAACAAAAATCGGAACGGCATCGCCTGCCGTTTTGTTCAGACTTTTGTTAACCCACTATAAAAAAGGGGAAAACAAACGTTTTAACGCCGTCTGCGGAAAATGTAAAGGTTTTTATCGAAATTTTTTAGAATGATGGAAAAATAGGTTAAGATGGCAATGAAATTGCATCTCATTAAATAGCACAGAGGAAGATTAAATGAGCGAAATCAATTTGTCGGATTTGCCTAAAACAGAAATAGTAGATGTCCATATTGCTTCGCCGGGGGCGAGGGTTGCGGCATATTTGTTGAATAATCTGTTTACTTTTTTGATATGGTTGCCATTCATCGTGATGGTAGTTTTCACTTTAGATGAAAGCAAAAAATTAGTTTCGGAATCTTCTCTTTTTAATACCCCTGAATATTTTGCCATAACATTTTTTATTTCTTTGGCTGTTTATTTGGTTTTTGGTATTGTCCAACTGTATTACATGAGCCGGGACGGTCAGTCTTTAGGTAAAAAAATTATGGGCATCCGGGTGTTAAAAAATGACGGAAGCAATCCGGGCTTTGAAGGAACGGTTTTAATCCGCGAAGTTGTCTGGGCGCTTGCTGTTGGTGTTGTGGTAACTATTGTATCGTTGGCAATAAGTGACACGGGTGGAAACCTGATTTCTCTGCTTATAGCCTTCATTAACTTCATCATGCTCTTCTCCGTCAAACGCGACCGCCGCACGCTCTACGATATGCTGGCCGATACGGTTGTCGTCCAACTGCCGCCGCGCCGATAAATCGCTTTTTTGTGTTAAAATCAGCACTTTCCAACATAGGCCGTCTGAAAAATCGCTTTCAGACGGCCTTTCGACACGCTATTGATTCTATGAAAAAACATTTGTACCGCATTACGCTCGTCAGCATTGCCGCGGCCATTCTTGCCGCCTGTCCGAGCAAAAGCAT
>NZ_JBQCVF010000073.1:0-8064 GCF_051962515.1 Neisseria sp. P0009.S007
CGCGGTTTGGATTCGCTGATTTCCAATGCAGTGGACAGCAGCAGTAGCGACCGCCTGACAACGGTTGCCATCGCCGATATTCAGCCCGGCCGTTATCAGGCGCGTGTGCAAATTGATGACGAAGCTTTGCAGGAATTGGCCGATTCCATTAAAGCGCAAGGCATTATCCAGCCGGTTATCGTACGCGAACGTGGTTTGTCTCAATATGAATTGATTGCCGGAGAACGCCGTTGGCGCGCTTCCCAGTTGGCCGGTTTGACCGAAATTCCCGTCGTCATTAAAACCATCAGCGACGAAACTGCGTTGGCCATGGGTTTGATTGAAAACTTACAACGTGAAAACCTGAATCCGATTGAAGAAGCGCAAGGTTTGAAACGCCTTGCCGATGAATTCGGCCTGACTCATGAAACCATCGCAAAAGCCGTCGGTAAAAGCCGTAGTGCCATCTCCAACAGCCTGCGTCTGTTGAGCCTGCCTGAGCCGGTTCAGGAAATGCTTTACCAACGCCGTCTGGAAATGGGTCATGCCCGCGCGTTGCTGACCTTGCATGTGGTTGACCAATTGGAGTTGGCACAAAAAGCCGTCAAAAACGGTTGGTCGGTACGCGAGGTAGAGCGCCGCAGCCAGTTGGCACATCAAAAAGCCAAACCGGAAGCAACCAAAACCATTAACCCGGATATCCGCCGCATCAATGATGCATTGACCGAGCATTTGGGCGTTAATGCCGAAGTCAAAACCAGTAATCAGAAAAAAGGCAAAATCGTGCTGCATTTTGATACGCCGGAAACATTCGAATATTTGCTGAAGCAGTTAGGCATCAATCAAGCGTTCTAACGGCTTTATAAACAGAACGGGCCGTCTGAAAAAAGCTTTTCAGACGGCCTCAATTTTTGAAAAAGCGTAGAGCGTATAAATGTTTACAATACAAATCAAAATCTTCTGTAAAATCTGTGTAGCAACATGTAATTTGTGTTAAACTCCGTTCCTGCAAAGATTTGTTTTATATGTGTTAATCATTTATCTGTGAAAGGTTCACAAAGATTAACATATTGCTTGACGTTAATAAACTTCTTGATTATATTAATTTACCTTGCGTTTTGGGGTGTGAAGTACAATGAATCAGATAGTCCCATTGCAAGTGATTGTATTGTTAATAATTTCAGTTGTTTGTGCGTTATTTTCCGGATTGCCCGGCTTCCTCTCTGCTTTTGCGGGAGGATTTTCGTACATTTTGCCTACCCTAGTTGCAGTTTTACTTTTAAAGTTTTCCCGACGAAATCCTGATCTGCAAAGTTCGATGTTTATCGGCGGAGAGGTTTTAAAAGTAGTGCTGTCGCTGGTATCTATGTTGGTCGTTTTTGCGATATGGCATCGATCACTGGTATTTTACCCATTTTTATTGGCGTTTCTTGGCGTCAGTCATTTGGTTTTTTTAGTATTGTTGAGAGTGAAACACTATGGCAGGTGAAACTATGACCGCTGCCGACTACATCAAGCACCACTTGCAAAGCTTGACCAGTATGTCGGATGTTACTCAGGGTCAAGGACTGAAAAACATTGCTGATTTTTCGTTCATTAACCTTGATGCAATCTTTTTTGCCGTTCTGTTGGGCGTAATCGGCAGCTTCCTTTTGTGGCGCGGTGCCAAAAAAGCGACGGCCGGTGTTCCCGGTCGTTTCCAAGCGGCTGTTGAAATTCTGTTCGAATTCGTGGATGACATGTGTAAAAGCATTATCCATAACGAACAATCGCGTAAAGCCGTTGCCCCGTTGGGTCTGACCTTATTTGTCTGGATTCTCTTGATGAACGCCATGGATATGCTGCCGGTTGATTTGCTGCCGATGGCATGGCAAGGCATTACCGGTAATCATCATGCCCTGTTGCGCGTCGTGCCGACAGCTGACTTGAATACGACTTTGGCTCTGGCGATTGGCGTATTGCTGATCTGTATTTACTACAATGTCAAAATCAAAGGCCTTGGCGGTTGGATTCACGAGTTGTTCTGCGCACCTTTCGGTCCGTGGCTTGCTCCGGCCAACTTCCTGCTGAACTTGGTAGAGTTCTTGTCCAAAACCGTATCCCACGGTATGCGGTTGTTTGGTAATATGTATGCTGGCGAGCTGGTGTTCCTGTTGATCGCTCTGTTGGGCGGTGCATGGGCGTCAACCGGCAGTGTCGAAACTTTGGATCCGATTTTATTTGTGTTCCACCTGATTGCCGGTTTGGCTTGGGCGATTTTCCACATTTTGGTCATCACCTTGCAGGCATTTATTTTCATGGCGTTGGCGTTCGTATATATCGGACAGGCGCATGATGCACACTAATCAAGTAGTTTTTTTGTAGTTTGTTTTTTGTAGTTTAACCTTTACTATTTTAAGGAGTTTAAAAATGGGTTTGATTGCTATCGCATGTGGTTTGATCGTTGCCTTGGGCGCATTGGGTGCCTCTATCGGTATTGCAATGGTTGGTTCTAAATACTTGGAATCTTCTGCTCGCCAACCTGAGCTGATCGGTCCTCTGCAAACCAAACTGTTCTTGATCGCTGGTCTGATCGACGCGGCTTTCTTGATCGGTGTGGCTATTGCCCTGTTGTTCGCCTTCGTTAACCCGTTTAGTGGTGCGTAATCAAGACGGAGCGATCCGTTCAGATACAGGCTTGCCGTCTGTTTGATTAACCCAGATACGAAGGTTAAGTAACGTGAATATTAATGCAACCTTATTTGCGCAAATCCTAGTTTTCTTTGGCTTGGTATGGTTTACGATGAAATTCGTATGGCCTCCGATCGCCAAAGCATTGGATGAGCGTGCCGCAAAAATCGCCGAAGGCTTGGCTGCTGCCGAGCGCGGTAAGAGCGATTTTGAGCAGGCAGAGAAAAAAGTTGCAGAACTTATGGCCGAAGGGCGTAATCAGGTAACCGAAATGGTTGCCAACGCCGAAAAACGTGCTGCAAAAATTGTAGAAGAAGCCAAAGAGCAAGCTTCTCATGAAGCAGCACGCATTGCAGCCCAAGCAAAAGCTGATGTAGAGCAAGAAGTTAACCGTGCACGCGAAGTGTTGCGCGAACAGGTCGCTTCATTGGCTGTTAAAGGTGCGGAATCTATCCTGCGTAAAGAAGTCGATGCTTCCAAACATGCAGATCTGCTCAGTGCCTTAAAACAGGAGCTGTAATCTTATGGCAGAGTTCGCAACGATTGCCAGACCTTATGCGAAAGCATTGTTTAGTCTGGCTCAGGAAAAAAACCAAATCGAGTCTTGGTTGGGCGAACTGAAAGAACTCGCAGCGGTTGTTCAGGATGAGAAAGTCATTGCTTTCATCGAGCAGCCGGAAACGGGAGCTTCCGAAAAGGCAGAAACGCTCAAAGGTCTTGTCGGTATCAAAAATGTCGAATTGGCAAATTTTATTACCGTTTTGGCCGAGCAAAAGCGTTTGCTGGTATTGCCGGAAATTTATGCCCAATATCAAGATTTGACCTTGATACACAACAATACGAAATCGGCAGTAATTTACAGCGCGTATGAGCTCAGTTCTCAGCAGCTGGCCGATGTTACCGATATCCTGACAAAACGCTTCAACAGCAAATTGGATGTGGTAGCTAAAGTTGCCCCTGAATTAATCGGCGGCATCAAAGTAGAAGTGGGTGATCAGGTCTTGGATTTGTCCGTACAAGGCAAACTGAATGCTTTGTATGCGACTATGACAAATTAGGAGAGTTTTCATGCAGCTTAATCCTGCTGAAATTAGCGATTTGATTAAAGCTAAAATCGAAAATCTGTCCGTCAATGCAGAAGTGCGTACCCGTGGTACCGTTGTTTCTGTTACAGACGGCATTGTGCGCATTCATGGCTTGTCAGACGCGATGCAAGGTGAGATGCTCGAATTCCCCGGTAACACTTTCGGTCTGGCCATGAACTTGGAGCGTGACTCCGTCGGTGCCGTAGTGTTGGGTGAGTACGAACACATTAAAGAAGGCGATACAGTTACCTGTACCGGCCGTATTTTGGAAGTGCCGATCGGTCGCGAACTGGTTGGCCGTGTGGTTGATGCATTGGGTCGTCCTATCGATGGTAAAGGTCCAATCAACACAACATTGACTGCTCCAATCGAGAAAATTGCACCGGGTGTGATTGCGCGTAAATCGGTTGACCAACCAATGCAAACCGGCCTGAAAGCCATTGACTCTATGGTTCCGGTTGGTCGTGGTCAACGTGAGTTGATCATTGGTGACCGTCAAACCGGTAAAACTGCCGTGGCACTGGATGCCATCGTTAACCAAAAAGGTACAGGCGTTATCTGTATTTATGTGGCTATCGGTCAAAAAGCATCTTCTATTGCCAACGTAGTACGCAAATTGGAAGAGCATGGCGCGATGGAGCATACCATCGTGGTTGCTGCAACTGCTTCTGAAGCCGCTGCACTGCAATACATCGCTCCTTACTCCGGTTGTACCATGGGTGAATTCTTCCGTGACCGTGGTGAAGATGCGTTGATCGTATACGATGACTTGTCTAAACAAGCCGTTGCATACCGTCAAATTTCTCTGCTGTTACGCCGTCCTCCTGGCCGTGAAGCATATCCTGGCGACGTATTCTATCTGCACTCCCGTCTGTTGGAACGTGCAGCCCGTGTCAGCGAAAACGAAGTTGAAAAACTGACCAATGGCGAAGTAAAAGGCAAAACCGGTTCTCTGACTGCGTTGCCAATTATTGAAACCCAAGCCGGTGACGTATCAGCATTCGTACCAACCAACGTAATCTCGATTACAGACGGCCAAATCTTCTTGGAGACCGACTTGTTCAACGCCGGTATCCGTCCTGCAATCAATGCCGGTATTTCCGTATCGCGCGTAGGTGGTGCAGCACAAACCAAAGTCATCAAAAAACTGGGTGGCGGTATCCGTTTGGCGTTGGCACAGTACCGTGAATTGGCAGCGTTCTCGCAATTTGCTTCCGATTTGGACGAAGCAACGCGCAAACAGCTGCAACACGGTGAAGTAGTTACTGAATTGATGAAACAAAAACAATTCAGCACATTGAACACTGCCGAAATGGCATTGACTTTGTGGGCGATCAACAACGGTTCTTACGCAGATGTTCCGGTATCCAAAGCCTTGGCTTTCGAAGCAGAATTCTTGAGTTTCGTACGTACGCAACATCCTGAGGTTCTGGAAGCGATTAATGCATCAGGCGCAATGTCTGACGAAAGCGAAAAAGCATTGACCGAAGCCATGAAATCTTTCAAATCTTCTTACGCTTACCAAGCATAAGTATTGAGATGAAAGGAGTCTGAAATGGCAGTCGGAAAAGAGATTCTCACCAAAATCCGTAGTGTTCAAAATACCCAAAAGATCACTAAAGCGATGCAAATGGTGTCGACCTCTAAAATGCGGAAGACTCAAGACCGGATGCGCTTAGCGCGTCCGTACGCCGAAAAAGTGCGTACAGTGATGAGCCATCTTGCACAAACTAATGCCGATCATGGTATCAAATTGTTGGAGCCGCACCGCGAAGTGCGTCGTGCCGGTTTCATTTTGATTACCTCGGACAAAGGTTTGTGCGGTGGCTTGAACGCAAACGTACTGAAAAAGTTTTTGGCGCAAGTTCAAGAGTATCAGGAACAAGGCATCGAAGTCGAAGTCGTGTGCCTGGGTAGTAAAGGTTTGGCTGCATGCCAAAGCATCGGTTTGAATGTTATTGCCAGCGCAACCAATTTGGGTGATACCCCAAAAATGGAATTGCTGCTCGGCCCTCTGACCGAAATCTTCCAACGTTATGAGAAGCATGAATTAGACCGTATCCATATGGTTTACTCACGTTTCGTCAATACAATGCGCCAAGAGCCGCGTATGGAAGTTTTGCTGCCTATCGGTGAAAACGTTATTGACGACGGAACAGGTCATTCTTCATTTACTTGGGAATACCTCTACGAGCCGAGTCCTATCGCCGTATTGGAATATTTGGTTCGCCGCTATTTAGAGTCTGTGGTTTATCAGGCATTGAGCGACAACATGGCATCTGAACAAGCCGCGCGTATGGTAGCGATGAAAGCCGCAACCGATAACGCAGGTAATGCCATTAAAGAATTGCGCTTGGTGTACAACAAATCGCGTCAAGCCGCGATTACCACAGAATTGTCAGAAATTGTAGCAGGTGCAGCGGCAGTTTAATGCCGTCTGAAGCCTGAACAGGAAATTAGGATACGATAATGAGCCAAGGCAAAATCGTACAAGTTATTGGTGCGGTGGTTGACGTGGAATTTCCACGCGACGCTATCCCGCATGTTTACGATGCCCTGAAATTGGACGAGAACGGTCTGACTCTGGAAGTTCAACAGCTTCTGGGTGACGGCGTTGTCCGTACTATTGCAATGGGTAGTTCAGACGGCCTGAAACGCGGTATGTCTGTAAGCAATACTGGTGCGCCAATCACTGTACCGGTAGGTAAAGGTACATTGGGTCGTATTGTCGACGTATTGGGTACGCCTGTTGATGAAGCAGGTCCGATCGATACCGACAAGAGCCGTGCTATTCACCAAACTGCTCCGAAATTCGACGAGTTGTCTTCAACTACCGAATTGTTGGAAACCGGTATTAAAGTGATCGATTTGCTGTGTCCGTTTGCTAAGGGCGGTAAAGTAGGTCTGTTCGGTGGTGCCGGTGTGGGCAAAACCGTGAACATGATGGAATTGATCAACAACATCGCCAAAGCGCACAGCGGTCTGTCCGTGTTCGCAGGTGTGGGTGAACGTACCCGTGAAGGTAACGACTTCTACCACGAGATGAAAGATTCCAACGTATTGGATAAAGTAGCCATGGTGTATGGCCAAATGAACGAACCTCCAGGCAACCGTCTGCGCGTTGCTTTGACCGGTTTGACTATGGCCGAATACTTCCGTGACGAAAAAGACGAAAACGGTAAAGGTCGCGACGTATTGTTCTTCGTCGACAACATCTACCGTTACACTCTGGCCGGTACCGAAGTATCTGCACTGTTGGGCCGTATGCCTTCTGCAGTGGGTTACCAACCGACATTGGCTGAAGAAATGGGTCGTTTGCAAGAGCGTATTACCTCTACCCAAACAGGTTCCATCACTTCCATCCAAGCCGTATATGTACCTGCGGATGACTTGACTGACCCGTCTCCAGCGACAACTTTCGCCCACTTGGACGCGACCGTCGTATTGAGCCGTGACATTGCATCTTTGGGTATTTACCCGGCAGTTGACCCGCTTGACTCTACTTCGCGCCAATTGGATCCGATGGTATTGGGTCAAGAGCATTACGACGTAGCGCGCGGTGTACAGTCTACTCTGCAAAAATACAAAGAATTGCGCGACATTATTGCCATTCTGGGTATGGACGAATTGTCTGACGAAGACAAACTGACTGTGATGCGTGCCCGTAAAATTCAACGCTTCCTGTCTCAACCGTTCCACGTTGCAGAAGTGTTTACAGGTTCTCCAGGCAAATATGTCGCCCTGCGCGATACCATTGCCGGCTTTAAAGCCATCTTGAACGGCGAATACGACCATCTGCCTGAACAAGCGTTCTACATGGTAGGCGGCATCGAAGAAGCAGTTGAGAAAGCGAAAACCTTAAACTAAGGAGGTCGGCATGAGCGTCATGCAAGTTGAAGTGGTCAGTAGCGAGCAAAACATCTATTCGGGCGAAGCCAGCTTTGTGGTGGTTCCGACCGTTCAAGGTGAGCTTGGTATTTATCCACGACACGAGCCGATTATGAGTTTGGTACGCCCCGGCGCATTGCGTTTGACTGTTCCGGGTGAAGCTGAAGAAGTGCTGGTTGCCGTTTCCGGTGGCGTTTTAGAAGTACAGCCTGATAAGATTACCGTATTGGCAGACGTTGCCGTCCGCAGTACCGAAATGGATCAGGCGCGTGCTGAAGCAGCTAAAAAAGCAGCCGAGGCAGGTGTTTCTGCAGCCAAAGATGATAAATCTCTGGCCGAAGCGCACAAAGCATTGGCAGCAGCCATTGCCCAGCTGAAAACTTTGGATTACCTTCGTTCGCAAAAAAACAAGTAATGTGGGTTCATCAAGAAAAAGCACAAC
>NZ_JBQCVF010000073.1:8164-11068 GCF_051962515.1 Neisseria sp. P0009.S007
GCAATCAATTCAACCGCTTTGGCACGCTCGGCGCGTTCGGTTTCGCGTACGGTAATCACGCTCTCTTCTTCGCGAACGGCGGCGGCGCGGGCTTTGTCGGCTTCGGCTTTGGCTTCGGATTCAGCACGCGATTTTTCGGCAACGGCGATGGCGCGGTCTTGCTCGGCCAATTCGATGGCTTTGCGGCGTTCAACCTCGGCCTGCTCAACGGCTTGGGCTTTTCTAATGTCTTCGTTTTTAATGTCGCGTTCGGCGGCAATGCGTTTCAAATCCACTTCGCGTTCAGCCGCAATTTTGGCTTCTTCCGCTTCACGTTTTTTCTGAGATTCTTGTTCGGCAATGCTGGCCTCTTGTTCGGCACGGCGGACGGCAATCTCACGCTCTTGTTCGAGTTTGGCGTATTCTTCTTCGCGCGAGATTTTCAGGCGTTGCTGCTCGGCTTCGAGGTTTTTGGTTTTGATTGCCAAATCGGTGTCTTGTTCGATTTCGTTACGTTTTTTGCGGCGGCCTTCGATGGTTTCGGTCAGTTTGGTCAAACCTTCCGCGTCAAAGGCGTTTTGCGGGTTGAAAAATTCGAAGCTGGTTTGGTCGAGGCCGGTCAGGGAAACGGTTTCGAGTTCGAGACCGTTTTTGAACAAGTCTTCACTCACGACTTGTTGTACTTTCTGAACGAAATCAACACGTTTTTCATGCAGTTCTTCCATCGCCATTTCGGCGGCAACGGCGCGTAGGGCGTCAACAAATTTACCTTCGACGAGGTCTTTCAACTCATCGGGAGACATGGTTTTCATACCCAGTGTTTGTGCGGCGGTCGCAATGCTCTCGGCGCTGGGTTTAACGCGGACGTAAAATTCCGCCATCACGTCAACGCGCATCCGGTCGCGGGTAATCAGCGCTTGTTGGGCTGCGCGGCGCACTTCAAGGCGCAGTGTATTCATGTTGACGGGGATGATTTCGTGCAATACAGGCAGCACCATCGCACCGCCGTTCATGATGACTTTTTCGCCACCAAAACCGGTGCGGACAAATGAGACTTCTTTGCTGGCACGGCGATACAGACGGGTCAGGATGAGGCCGAGTACAAACAGCGCGACGAGTATGACGCCGGCGATAGTGCCGATGGAGACCAAATTCATGGTTTTTCCTTTCTTCTTGTTAATATGCCTTTGGGGCGGTGGATTCAGAAGGCTTTGAGAGAAAGAGGCCGTCTGAAAGGGTTAAAAATATGTGAAATAATAGGGGGTGTTTTTTCTAATTTTTATCTCAAATTTCTAGATAGTGAGAATAGGACGGTGAAGTATCTATTTTTCCCGTATCGATAAATCAGCGGTTTCAGACGGCCTTAATCAACCAAGTTGCCGCTCGGATTCAAAATCGCTTTAAATGTATTTCCGTTCAACGACACCAGCAATACTGCATCACCTTGTTTTAATACATCTTCAGAGTCAGGCTCTACCATCACATAATGCTGTTGGCCGTAAGCATCTTTCACGCGCACCTGCGCCGCATTGCCTACCCGAGCTTCGCCCAATACCACCGTGCCGACGCGGCCGATTAAACTTTCCTGCAAAACGGCAGTGGTTTCATCTTTCGGCATAATTTTGTACAAACCGCTAGCCGTCACGCGCACCAAGGGTAGGGAAATAAACCAAACAATGACTGCTGCCAGCGTGCCATTCAGATAACTGCCGAATACAGTGGCAAAGGCCGTCTGAAACAGATAACCCGTCAGTCCGTATACGGCAAGAAACACCACCATCAACATCAACACCGGGATACGTCCGACATACAGCCAGCTCAGGAAACGCACGAATATGCCTGCATCCGCCACATCCAATCCGACCTCGGCGTGCGCAGTTTCGGTCAGGCTGTCGGGCAACAGGTTGTCCAACCAGTCGCTGATACCGCCTGCCAGCATGGAAATGACTTCCAACACACCGAGCAAAACCATCAGCGCAATGGCAATGCCGAAGATTTCAGTTTCGGGGGCGTTGATTAAATTCCACATATTGCATTTCCTTATTCTTTTTAATTTTCAGACAGCATATATTTTATTTTAAAGTTAAGCAGATTGGATATGGGTTTTTTATTAATTTGTCGTAACTGACAGGATTTTTCCCAATCCGTCATCTTTTTGTTATTAAGGTGTGTATGGTTTTCTTTTTTCAGACGGCCCGTAGAGATAGAGGCCGTCTGAAACCGCGATTTTCTCAATATGGCTTATGATTTCGCTTTCAATGCCGCCAATCGTTCGGCAATACGGTTGTTGCGGCTCAAGTCTTCCAATTCCTTCAATTTTGCCAACTGCGCCGCATCGGTGCTGCTGTGTACCGAGTTTTGACGACCCATCACGCGGTCGAAAGCGTTGCCGCTTTTTTCGGCATCACGGGCAATGCGATTGAGGTCGCTGCCGTTGCCGCCGGCTGTTTTGCCTGTGCTCATGCTTTGCTGTGCGGCACGCCAGTCTTGCAACTGCTGCTGCATCTCGCGTTTTTTCGCCTGCAGGGCGGCGATAAAGCCTTCGAGCTCTTTTTCTTGTGCGGCACAATCGGCAATGGTGTTTTCCAAGATGGGCAGACGCGCTTCGATGTCCATCTGTTCGGCGATACCTGCTTCGGCAAGATCATCGCGACCGGCATCTACGGCGGCTTGTAGATTGGCATCGATGGCTTCGTGGCGGTTGCTTTCATCGGCCATTTTCTTGGCGGCAAGGTGTTTCTGAGCCAACACTTTGCCCAATTCAGCACGCACTTCATCTACTGCGCGCTCGATTTCGCGGATGCTTTCGTTCATGACCGCTTCAGGTGCGAGGTTTTCCGCCGCATCAATCAGGGCATGAAAACCGCCGCTTACCAGACGGCCTACTCGGCGGGATAGGGTTTCGCTCATTTGGATTTTCCTTTC
>NZ_JBQCVF010000074.1:0-3362 GCF_051962515.1 Neisseria sp. P0009.S007
CTGTCGAGGCCTTCGGGCAGTTTCAGCAGATAGTCGTCTTTGCGGATTTCGGAAACGGCTTCTTCGATAACCAAAGGTTGCGCGGACTGGGTGCGCAGCTTCATGACTTTGTTGACTTGGGTGTAATACTCGTTGCTTTTGAGTTTTTCGTCAGAAGCGCGGGTACGGTTTTCCAAGGCGGAGTCGGTGTAAGGCAGCGTGTTGGCGATGCCGCTGAACACGACTTCTTGGCCGAGGAATTTACCGGTTTCCGGATCGGTGATGTTTTTATTGACGCGGTAGGTCAGGTAGCGGCCGGGTTCGGTCAGGCCGTATGCGTACACGCGGTTGCCTTGGGTGTAGAGGACGCGGTTGTCGGGACCTGCAATCAGGCGCGGCGCGTTGGCGGTTTCTTCCGGAGCGATAATCTGCGGATGTTTCATAAACATGCGGTAGAGGTTGACGTTGACGGTCGGAATGCCGTAGCCGGAAGTTTCGCGTACGCGCGGATGCAGTTTGATCACGGGAATGCCGTCTGAACGGGTTTGGGCGTGTTCAAAACCCAGTCGAGGCTGGCCGTTGACGTAGCGTAAAACCAACACCTGACCCGGATAGATCAGGTGCGGATTGCGGATGGCGTTGCGGTTGGCGCCCCAAAGGCGGTTCCATTGCCACGGGCTGTACAGATATTTGCCGGAAATGCCCCACAAGGTATCGCCGTTTTTAACGACGTAGCGTTGCGGCGCATTGGGGCGGATTTTTAAAGAAGCTGCCTGAGTGTGGGCAGAAATAGCCATGCCTGCCATGCAAAGCAGGGTTATAATACGTTGTTGCATAACCGTTCCCCTTGAAATCGGTTTGGTTTGTCTTCAGATGATAAACAGAGAAGGCTGGAGTTTGCGAAACTGCCGCCCATCCATCAATACGATAACGAACGGCCTCTGTCGCGCTATCTTAACATTTTTCGGCGTTATTTTAGCATTGAATGTTGCTGTCATGACAGGAGATTGTGGCGGCGGAAACCAAATCTGTATGAAAATCACACATCAGTTTTATAAAACGAGAATATTATGGCTTTACTGAACATCCTCCAATACCCTGACGAGCGTTTGCACACGGTTGCCAAACCTGTTGAAAAAATCGACGAGCGCATCCAGACATTGGTTGCCGATATGTTTGAAACCATGTACGAAGCACGCGGTATCGGCTTGGCGGCCACTCAGGTCGACGTACACGAGCGCATCGTCGTGATGGATTTGACCGAAGACCGCAGCGAGCCGCGCGTGTTCATCAATCCCGTCATTGTCGAAAAAGACGGCGAGACAACTTACGAAGAAGGCTGTCTGTCCGTACCGGGCATTTACGATACTGTGACCCGTGCCGAGCGCGTCAAAGTTGAAGCCTTGAACGAAAAAGGCGAGAAATTCACGCTGGAAGCAGACGGCCTGCTGGCAATCTGCGTGCAGCACGAATTGGACCACCTGATGGGCATCGTGTTTGTCGAACACTTGTCGCAGCTGAAACAAGGCCGCATCAAAACCAAACTGAAAAAACGTCAGAAACACACCATCTGACCTGCGCATCGCTTAAAGGCCGTCTGAAAAGACAAAACAGAAGGCATACTTCGGTTTTCAATCTTTCAGACGGCCTTTTCAGCTGAAACAGTTTGCCCAACGCGCCCATTCAAACCATTTTCACAAGGACACAACATGAAAGTCATCTTTGCCGGTACGCCCGATTTTGCCGCCGCCGCCTTGAAAGCCATCGCCGCCGCAGGTTTTGAAATTCCGCTGGTGTTGACCCAGCCTGACCGCCCCAAAGGCCGCGGCATGCAGCTGACCGCATCGCCGGTCAAACAGGCTGCCTTGGAATTAGGTTTGACCGTGGCGCAGCCGGAAAAGTTGCGCAATAACGCCGAAGCCCTGCAAATGCTTAAAGATACGGGCGCGGATGTGATGGTAGTGGCCGCGTATGGTTTGATTTTGCCGCAGGATGTGTTGGATACGCCCAAACACGGCTGCCTCAATATCCACGCTTCGCTGTTACCCCGTTGGCGCGGCGCGGCACCGATTCAACGTGCGATTGAAGCCGGCGACGCCGAAACCGGTGTGTGTATCATGCAGATGGACATCGGCTTGGACACCGGCGATGTGGTCAGCGAACACCGCTACGCCATCCAGCCTACGGATACCGCCAACGAAGTGCATGACGCGCTGATGGGTTTGGGTGCGGAAGCGATTGTTGCCGACTTGCAGCGTCTGCAGGCTGAAGGCCGTCTGAATGCGGTCAAACAGCCTGAAGAAGGCGTTACCTACGCCCAGAAATTGAGCAAAGAAGAGGCGCGTATCGATTGGAATGAAAGCGCGGCTGTGATTGAGCGCAAAATCCGTGCTTTCAACCCTGTACCTGCCGCGTGGGTCGAGTATCAAGGCAAACCGATGAAAATCTGGCGTGCCGAAGTCGTGGTCAAACAGGGTAAGGCAGGCGAAGTGTTGTCCTGCACTTCAGACGGCCTGCTGGTGGCGTGCGGTGAAAATGCGCTGAACATTACCGAATTGCAGCCTTCCGGCAGCAAACGCATGAGCATACAGGCATTTGCGGCAGGCCGGACGATTGAAGTCGGAACGGTTTTGTAACAGGCTGGAAACAAACGTAGAGGAAAGAAAACAATGGCTGTTTTTGAAGTGGTCGAGGGCGATATTACCCGATTGGCAGTCGATGCGATTGTCAATGCCGCCAATTCATCGCTGTTGGGCGGTGGCGGAGTAGACGGTGCAATACACCGCGCCGCAGGCAAAGAGCTGCTGGATGAGTGCCGAACTTTGGGCGGTTGCCGCACAGGCGAAGCCAAAATAACCCAAGGCTATCGTTTGCCTGCGCGTTTTGTCATTCATACGGTCGGGCCGGTATGGTTTGGCGGAAAACAAAATGAAGAGGCCAAATTGGCACAATCCTACGCCAATTCCTTGCTGCTTGCCCAGAAACACGATCTTCACAGCATCGCCTTTCCGTGCATCAGTACCGGTGTGTACCGTTTCCCGGCCAAAGCTGCCGCGCGTATCGCTTTGGAGAGTTTGAAACAAGTCCTGCCGTAATGTCCGGCAGTGGAAAAAATCATCTTTTGCTGTTTTTCCAAAGCAGATGCCGAATATTATCGGGCATTGCTGGCAGCCGAACAGGCCGTCTGAAATCCTCCGAACACTTGAAATCAAATATAAATCAGAAAGCAAAAATATGAGTATGTCCCTCGCCCAAAAACTGGCCGCCGACAGCGTTGCCGCGGTTGCCGAAGGGCGCAATCTTCAGGATGTCTTGGCGGAAATCCGCGCGGCGCATCCGCAGCTGACGGCGCAGGAAAACGGCGCGTTGCAGGATATTGCCTA
>NZ_JBQCVF010000074.1:3462-4794 GCF_051962515.1 Neisseria sp. P0009.S007
GAAGGCCGTCTGAACAGGGTGAAGAGCAATCTTGACCGTTTAGGCTTTCAAAAGGCCTCTTTGACTTGTGCCGATGCGCAGGACTTGGCGGCATGGTATGATGGAAAGACCTTTGACGCTGTCTTGGCCGATGTGCCGTGTACCGCTTCGGGCGTGGCGCGGCGCAATCCTGACGTCAAATGGCTGCGCCGGCCGACCGATGCCGTCAAAACCGCACGCCAACAGGAAGCATTATTAGACGCGCTGTGGCAGACCCTGACGAAAAACGGCAGGATGTTGCTGGCTACCTGCTCGGTCTTTGTCGAAGAAAACGACGGTCAGTTGCAAAAATTCCTTAACCGCCATGCCGATGCCGAGTTGATCGAATCGCATGTGCTTTTACCGAACAAACATCAAGATGGCTTTTATTACGCGCTTATTAAAAAGCAGTAAAACGCTGATTGTACCGCTCTTGCTTGCCGTGTCGCTGAACGCGGCAGGCGAGGGCATCAGTGCGACCCGTGCCGAGGCAAAGCTGACCCATGCCGGACAGCTTTCCGTCAGCAGCCGTTTCCGCACTGACTTGCCCGACCAGCTTAAAGAAGCACTCAAACAGGGCGTCCCCCTGCATTTCAATTTAAGTTGGCAGCTGTCAGCGCCGTCTATGTCGTCTTATAAATTCAAGTTCGACCAGCTGCTCAACAACGACAGCACGATTCAATACAAATTGTCCTTCCATCCGCTGACCAACCGCTATCGCGTTACCGTCGGTACGTTTTCTACCGAGTACGATACGCTTGAGACTGCCTTGCGCGCAGTGGGCGCGGTCGCGAATTGGAAGGTTTTGTCCAAGGGTGCGCTGAGTGATGTGGCCGCCAAAGACACGAAGGCTGAAATCCGCCTGCTGCTGACAACCGCCAAGCTGCCCAAACCGTTCCAAATCAATGCCCTGACGTCTAAAAACTGGCATTTGGATTCCGGTTGGAAGTCCTTGTCGGTCGTGCAGGAGTAAACCATGCGCCGCTTTCTTCTGATTGCCGCCGTATTCGCCGTTGTTTTGTTGTACGGTCTGACTGTTGCAACGGGCAGCAGCAACGTATTGTCCGATTACTTCTGGTGGATTGTCGCCTTGTGCGGTTTGCTGTTGCTGGTGTTGGCGGCGGTGTTGGTGCGCTATGTCGTGCTTTTGATGCGCGACAACAGCAAAAGCGTGTTCGGTTCGCAGATTGCACGTCGGCTGTCGGGGATGTTTACTTTGGTTGCCGTATTGCCGGGCGTGTTTTTGTTCGGTATTTCCGCCCAGTTTATTAACGGTACGATTAATTCTTGGTTTGGCAACGATACCCATGAGGC
>NZ_JBQCVF010000074.1:4894-10827 GCF_051962515.1 Neisseria sp. P0009.S007
GGCCGTCTGAAAACCTTTAACAAGGCCGCCGAACAGATTTTGGGCGTTTCGCTGGTGTCTTTGTGGGGCAGTAACTGGCATCAATGGCACGGCAAATCGCCGCAGCAAACCCTGTTGGCCGATGTGTTTGCCGCCATTAATGAAACCGCCGATAGCAACAAACCCGTCCAAGTCGAATACGCCGCGCCCGATGATGCCCGAATCTTGTTGGGCAAAGCCACCATTTTGCCGGAAGACAATGATAACGGCGTGGTGATGGTGATTGATGACATTACCGTCTTGATGCGGGCGCAAAAAGAGGCCGCATGGGGCGAAGTGGCGAAACGTTTGGCGCACGAAATCCGTAATCCGCTTACGCCTATCCAGCTTTCCGCCGAGAGATTGGCATGGAAATTGCATGATAAACTAGATGAACAAGACGCCCAAATTCTCAGCCGTTCAACCGATACCATCGTCAAACAGGTGGCCGCGCTGAAAGAAATGGTCGAAGCGTTCCGCAACTATGCGCGTGCGCCGTCGCTGAATTTAGAAAAACAAGATTTAAACGGTTTGGTGTCGGAAGTATTGGTATTATATGAGGCCGGCGCGTGCAAGTTTAATGCACGGCTCAGCGCCGACGCCCTGCCGATTGTTGCCGATACGACGGCGATGCGCCAAGTGTTGCATAACCTATTTAAGAATGCTGCAGAAGCGGCAGAGTCGGACGAAGCGCCTCAAGTAAACGTCGAAACAGGGCGCGAAGGCGGACAGGTTTTCCTGACCGTCTGCAACAACGGCAAAAGTTTCAGCAAAGAAATGCTGCACAATGCTTTTGAGCCGTACGTTACCGACAAACCGACAGGAACGGGGCTGGGTTTGCCCGTTGTGAAAAAAATTATCGAGGAGCATGGCGGCCGTATCAGCCTGAGCAATCAGAACAGTGGCGGCGCGTGCGTCAAAATAGCTTTACCGGAAATGGCAGAAACTTATGCGAAGCAGTGATATTTTGATTGTAGATGATGAAGTAGGCATCCGCGACCTGCTCTCCGAAATCCTTCAAGATGAAGGCTATACCGTCACTTTGGCCGAAAATGCCGAAGAAGCGCGCCAATTGCGTTATCAAACGCGTCCGGCCATGGTATTGCTGGACATTTGGATGCCCGATTGCGACGGCATCACTTTGTTGAAAGAGTGGGCGAAAAACGGCCAACTCAATATGCCTGTGGTTATGATGAGCGGCCATGCCAGCATTGACACTGCGGTTGAAGCCACTAAAATCGGCGCGCTCGATTTTCTGGAAAAACCGATTGCCCTGCAAAAACTCTTGTCCGCAGTAGAACGCGCCTTGAAACATGGCGAAGTTCAGACGGCCTCCTGCATGACTTTGGACAAACTGGGCAACAGTTCCGTCATTCAAGAAATGAACGGCAGTATTGAAGCGGCCGCCAAACACAACCGCCCGCTGTTGTTGGCCGGTGAGGCTGGCTCGCCGTTTGAGATTGTCGCCCGCTATCTGCACAAAAGCGGTACGCCTTGGGTGGCAACCGACCGTGTCGAACACATTGTTGATACGCCGATGGAGCTGTTGCAAAAGGCATCAGGCGGTATTTTGTATGTCGGCGATATTGCCCGTTACAGCAAAAACATCCAAAACGGCATTGCTTTCTTGCTGGAAAAAGCCGACCGCTACAATGTCCGTGTGATTGCTTCATGCGGTTTTAAACGAGGTGAGGGCGCCGATGACGTCGTTGCCGGCCGATTAGCAGAGCTGTTGAAAGAGCGCATCAATGTTCCTTCTTTGCGCAGCCAGCCGGACGACATCGTCTTTTTAATCAACCGCATCATGACCGATTTGGCCGAAAGTCAAAAAATCCAGCCGGTAAAATTCAGCGACAGCGCATTGGTGGTTTTGCGCCAATACGATTGGCCGGGCAATTACGACCAGCTTGCCGAAACGGTGAAAAACATCATGTTGGAATCTGACGGCAAAGAAGTGGACGAGCAGGCCGTTGCCGTGGCTTTGGGTCAGAAGGAAAACGCGACGGCGACAGAAATCATCGGCGGCTTCAATTTCAATATGCCTTTGCGCGAATTGAGGGAAGAAGTCGAGCGCCGTTACTTTGAGTACCACATCGCCCAAGAAGGCCAAAATATGAGCCGCGTGGCGCAAAAGGTCGGTTTGGAGCGTACACACCTTTACCGCAAACTCAAACAACTCGGTATCAGCGTATCGCGCCGCAGCGCCGACAAATCCGAAGAATAAGCGCAATATCGGTTCAAACACAAAAGAGGCCGTCTGAAAGCCATCAGGTTTTTCAGACGGCATCGTCATTTGACGGTTTGCTTAGACAAGCAATACTTTATAAAAATAATGGTATGGCTAGGCATTGTTATTTTGCCTTTTAAGCCGACAGAAGTTTTATATCAATAAAATTTTCAGACGGCCTTGATTTACTTCAGGCCGTCTGAAAAAAACATTACGAAAAGGGAACAGATTGATGACGGAAAACGAGCGTTTTGCTTGGTTGCAACTGGCATTTACGCCCTATATCGGCGCAGAAAGTTTTTTGGTGCTGTTGCAGCAATTCGGTAGCGCACAAGCTGCCTTGAATGCGCCGGCAGACAAAATTGCCGCGTTGGTGCGCCATAAACAGGCAGCCGAGTCGTGGCGTAATGCGGACAAACGGGCTTTGGCGCAGCAGTCTGCTGAAGCCGCTTTACAATGGGAAATGCAGGACGGTTGCCGTTTGTTGCTGCTGCAAGATGATGATTTCCCCGAAATGCTGACACAAGGCATTACCGCGCCGCCGGTCTTGTTTTTACGCGGCAATGCAGAGCTGCTGCACACACCTTCTGCCGCGATGGTCGGCAGCCGCCATGCCACGCCGCAGGCAATGCGAATTGCCAAAGATTTCGGTAGGGCGTTGAGCGAAAAAGGCATTCCCGTCGTATCGGGTATGGCTTCGGGTATCGATACCGCCGCCCATCAGGGGGCATTGCAGGCAGATGGCGGCACCATCGCCGTCTGGGGAACCGGTATAGACCGCATTTATCCGCCGTCCAATAAAAACCTTGCTTATGAAATTGCCGAAAGGGGATTGATTGTCAGCGAGTTCCCTTTAGATACGCGTCCGTTTGCAGGCAACTTTCCGCGCCGCAACCGTTTGATTGCCGCATTATCGCAGCTGACATTGGTGGTCGAGGCGGCATTGGAATCTGGCTCATTGATTACCGCCAAGCTGGCGGCAGAGATGGGGCGCGAAGTGATGGCGGTGCCCGGGTCGATAGACAATCCGCATAGCAAAGGCTGCCACAAGCTGATTAAAGACGGGGCAAAACTGGTGGAATGTCTGGACGATATTCTCCATGAGTGTCCGCAGCTATTGCAAAATACGCCTGTTCCATCATATTCTATAAATAAGACGGTAAAACTGAAAAACGATCAAACCAAACATCTGCAACCAAAAACAATAGCGGATGAACCGCAAAGGCCGTCTGAAAACCTATCTGCCGCCCCATCAACAAGCGCTTTATTGGAAGCAATGGGTTACGACCCGATACATCCCGATATTTTGGCGCAACAAACCAATACGGCGGCGGCAGACGTGTACGCACAGCTTTTGGAATACGAACTTGACGGTATCGTTGCCGCCTTGCCGGGCGGCCGTTATCAGCGTGTCAAAGCATGAATTATCTATATTTAAGGAACCAGCATGACCGAAGTCATTGCCTATTTAATCGAACACTTCCAAGATTTCGACAATTGTCCGCCTCCGGAGGATTTGGGTCGCCTCTTGGAAGATGCGGGTTTTGATGCTACGGAAATCGGCAATACATTAATGATGATGGAAGTCTTGTTCAATACGTCCGAATTCTATGCTGAGCCGTTTAACAGCGACTCCCTGCGCGTATTCTGCCGTGAAGAAGCTGACAACCTGCCGCAGGAAGTCATGGGCTTGATGCAGTATTTGGTTACCGAACACGCAATTACTTATGAGCAACGCGAAATCGTCATTCATGCCCTGATGCACATTCCATCGGACGAAATCACCCTCGATACCGCCAAAGTGTTGGTATTGCTGGTGTTGTGGATGCACAAGAGCGAGTTACCCGTCCTGATAGGCGACGACTTGATGAGTGCGTTGACCGGACAAAACGTGATGCACTAAACCTTTTTTCAGACGGCCTCAATAATAAAGGCCGTCTGAAACATAAACCCAATACATCCAAAAGAGAACAACAATGGCGAAAAACCTATTAATCGTCGAATCCCCGTCCAAAGCCAAAACCCTGAAAAAATATCTGGGCGGTGATTTTGAAATCTTGGCGTCTTACGGTCATGTCCGCGATTTGGTTCCGAAAAGCGGAGCAGTCGATCCTGACAATGGCTTTGCCATGAAATACCAACTGATCAGCCGCAACAGCAAACACGTCGATGCCATCGTTGCCGGTGCCAAAGAAGCTGAAAACATCTACCTCGCAACTGACCCGGATAGGGAAGGCGAAGCCATTTCTTGGCATCTTTTGGAAATCCTTAAATCCAAACGCGGATTGAAAAACATCAAACCGCAGCGTGTCGTGTTCCACGAAATCACCAAAAACGCCGTGCTCGATGCGGTTGCCCATCCGCGCGAAATCGAAATGGATTTGGTCGATGCGCAACAAGCCCGTCGCGCTTTGGACTATTTGGTTGGTTTCAACCTTTCGCCATTGTTGTGGAAAAAAATCCGCCGCGGTTTGAGCGCAGGCCGTGTGCAAAGTCCCGCACTGCGTTTGATTTGCGAACGCGAAAACGAAATCCGCGCGTTTGAAGCGCAGGAATATTGGACGGTGCATCTCGACAGCCACAAAGGCCGCAGCAAGTTCACCGCCAAACTCGCCCAATACAACGGCGCGAAACTCGAACAATTCGACCTACCGAACGAAGCCGCGCAAGCCGACGTGTTGAAAGAACTCGAAGGCAAAGAGGCTGTCGTTACCGCCATCGAAAAGAAAAAGCGCAGCCGCAACCCAGCCGCGCCGTTCACCACATCCACCATGCAGCAGGATGCCGTGCGCAAACTCGGTTTCACTACCGACCGCACCATGCGTACCGCCCAGCAGCTTTACGAAGGTATAGACGTAGGGCAGGGCGCCATCGGTCTGATTACCTATATGCGTACCGACAGCGTGAATTTGGCCGATGAAGCGTTAACCGAAATCCGCTATTACATCGAAAACAAAATCGGCAAAGAATATCTGCCAAGTTCGGCCAAGCAGTACAAAACCAAGTCCAAAAATGCCCAAGAAGCCCACGAAGCGATCCGCCCGACTTCTGTGTACCGCACGCCTGAAAGCGTCAAACCCTTCCTGAGCGCAGACCAGTTCAAACTCTATCAAATGATTTGGCAGCGTACCGTTGCCTGTCAGATGACGCCCGCCAAATTCGACCAAACCACTGTCGATATTACCGTCGGCAAAGGCGTATTCCGCGTAACCGGACAAGTGCAGACTTTCGCAGGCTTTTTGAGCGTGTATGAAGAAAGCAGTGACGACGAAGAGAGCGAAGACAGCAAAAAACTGCCTGAAATGAGCGAAGGCGACAAACTGCCTGTGGACAAACTCTACGGCGAACAACACTTTACCACCCCGCCGCCGCGCTACAACGAAGCCACGCTGGTTAAAGCCCTCGAAGAATACGGCATCGGCCGCCCCTCGACCTACGCCAGCATCATCTCCACGCTCAAAGACCGTGAATACGTTACCCTTGAGCAAAAACGCTTTATGCCCACCGACACAGGCGACATCGTCAACAAATTCCTGACCGAACACTTCGCCCAATATGTCGATTACCACTTCACCGCCAAACTCGAAGACCAGCTTGACGAAATTGCCAACGGCAAACGCCAATGGATTCCCGTGATGGATAAATTCTGGAAACCATTTATCAAGCAAGTAGAAGAAAAAGAGGGTAT
>NZ_JBQCVF010000075.1:0-10798 GCF_051962515.1 Neisseria sp. P0009.S007
GGGCACAAAGTTTTGGCATGCAGTCGGCGTGCGAAGTATTTGATTATTACTTTTGAAACGGGTATTTTACTTATTCATTTGGGTATGTCCGGAAGTTTGCGGATTTTTACCGCCGATGATGAGCGCATCGCCACGCCGGATAAGCATGATCATTTAGATTTTGTATTTGATGACGGCACCGTATTGCGTTATCACGATCCGCGTAAATTTGGTGCGGTATTGTGGTATGAGGGTATTGCCGAGCATCATCCGCTGTTGGAAAAACTGGGGCCGGAGCCGCTCTCGGACGATTTTGATGCAAATTACCTGTATCAGAAATTGAAAACCCAAAAGCGTGCAGTCAAATTAGCGCTGATGGATAATGCGGTGGTGGTTGGTGTTGGCAATATTTATGCGAATGAAAGTCTGTTTAAGGCAGGTATTTCGCCATTGCATCCGGCAAATAAGCTGACCAAGAAAGAATGCGCATTATTGGTGGAAACCGTTAAAGCGGTTCTGCAAAGGGCGATTGCAACGGGCGGCAGTACGCTGCGGGACTTTGTCAATAGCGATGGCAAAAGCGGCTACTTTCAGCAGGAATATACGGTCTATGGCCGTCACAATGAGCCTTGTGTCCAATGTGGCGGGCTGATTTTTAAAGAAACTTTGGGGCAGCGTGGAACGTTTTATTGTCCAAATTGCCAGAAATAGTTTCAGACGGCCTTAAATGTCAGAGGCCGTCTGAAAATAATGAATACCATACAGAAGAAATTTTATGTCTAAACAAAAAGCTCCTTTTTTTAAACGACTGGGCAGACTTTGCCGTTTGGCGGCTTGGTTGTTCCGAACCGGCCGGAATTTGCGTGCCATCGATGGCAATAATGCAGAGGAACGCAATCATGCTGTGGTTGTTTTGGGAAAAGGCGCATTGGATGCTTTGGATATTGAATTGGAAATCGGCGTACCGCCTCAAGGCAATGTGAGCGGTACATTGGTAGTGGCCAACCATGTTTCTTGGTTGGATATTTTTGCCATGAGCGCCGTTTATCCGAGCAGTTTTATTGCCAAGCAGGAAATCAGCGGTTGGCCGGTTTTGGGGAAAATGGGTAAAAATGCCGGCACGGTGTTTATCAACCGCAATTCCCGCCGAGATATCGAGCCTATTAACCAGGCGATTTGCGCGGCATTGAAAGCAGGACAGAATGTCAGCTTCTTCCCTGAAGCGCGTACTTCTTCCGGCTTGGGTATTTTGCCGTTTAAAGCAGCCCTGTTTCAATCGGCGATTGATGCGAAAGCGCCGATTCAAGCAGTGACCTTGCGCTATTATGATGGCGAAGGACAACGGACGGACTTGCCGTCTTATGCGGAGGTAAACCTGTTTCAATCTTTATGGCGCATTGTTTCGATGAAGAAAATCTGTATCCGTTTGGATTTCTCGCCTCAATACAAACCGACAGATATGCCGGATAAAGACCGCTATGCTTTGAAAGATATTGCGGAAACAGCCATCGGCGAAATTGTGGCTTCGGATTCGCCCGTTCAGCCCTTACCTAAAAAATAATTTCAGTCAGGCACTTGTTTTATTTCAGATGGCCTTCATTTAGAGGAATAGCTGTTTTCGGTTTAATTGAATTGATAGTTTGATGTAATTAATATTATTTGAACTATAAATTATACAAATCGATAGGCCTGCATTAAAATGCAAGCATTGATTCATTTCTCAAACCCGAATTTTTAAGGAGCTTAAAAATGGCTTTGCAAGATCGTACCGGTCAAAAAGTACCTTCCGTAGTATTCCACACTCGCGTTGGCGACACTTGGAAAGATGTTTCTACTGATGATTTGTTCAAAGGCAAAAAAGTAGTCGTGTTCTCTCTGCCTGGCGCATTTACTCCAACTTGCTCTTCTTCTCACCTGCCACGCTACAACGAATTGTTTGGTGCGTTCAAAGAAAACGGTGTTGACGCAATCTACTGCGTATCTGTAAACGACACTTTCGTAATGAACGCTTGGGCTGCTGAAGAAGAAGCCGACAACATCTACATGATCCCTGATGGCAACGGTGAATTCACTGAAGGCATGGGCATGTTGGTTGACAAAGAAGACTTGGGCTTCGGTAAACGCTCTTGGCGTTATTCCATGCTGGTTAACGACGGCGTGGTTGAAAAAATGTTTATCGAACCTGAAGAACCAGGTGATCCTTTCAAAGTGTCTGACGCTGACACTATGTTGAAATACATTGCTCCTGACTGGAAAGCTCAAGAGTCTGTTGCCATCTTCACCAAACCTGGCTGCCAATTCTGTGCTAAAGCTAAAAAAGCTCTGCAAGACAAAGGCTTGTCTTACGAAGAAATCGTATTGGGCAAAGATGCAACTGTTACTTCCGTACGCGCTATTACCGGCAAGATGACTGCTCCTCAAGTATTCATCGGCGGTAAATACATCGGCGGTAGCGAAGACTTGGAAGCTTACTTGGCTAAAAACTAATCGCCTGTATGCTTGAGACGGTTTAAACAGGCCGTCTGAAAGATAAAATATAGAGTTATTCAGACGGCGTTTACAATTCGGCGTTCTGAATAACTCTATATTCGCAAGTAGAATTTGAGATTATTGTTTTAAATCGATATTTAGGTATTGGCTATTGATTTTTAAATTTTGATAGTTTGTGAAGTTTAGGCCGTCTGAAAACGGATAACCTGATGGCAATATCGGTTTGGATATAGACAGTAAGGATAAAATATGAAAAAGATTCAAGCAGATGTGGTAGTACTGGGTGGCGGTACAGCCGGTATGGGCGCATTTCGCAATGCCCGACTTCATACAGACAATGTTTACCTGATTGAAAATAATGTGTTCGGCACGACCTGCGCGCGCGTGGGCTGTATGCCTTCTAAACTCTTGATTGCCGCAGCAGAAGCGCGCCATCATGCTTTGCATACCGATCCGTTTGGCGTGCATTTGGATAAAGACAGCGTAACGGTAAACGGCGAAGAAGTCATGCACCGCGTGAAGTCCGAACGCGACCGTTTTGTCGGTTTTGTAGTCAGCGATGTAGAAGAGTGGCCTGCCGACAAGCGTATTATGGGTACGGCAAAATTTGTTGATGAACACACCGTCCAAATCGATGACCATACGCAAATCACTGCAAAAAGTTTTGTGATTGCCACCGGCTCACGCCCTGTGATTTTCCCGCAATGGGAAGTTTTGGGCGATCGCTTGATTGTGAACGATGATGTTTTCTCTTGGGATACCCTGCCTAAGAGTGTGGCCGTATTCGGCCCCGGCGTAATCGGCTTAGAGTTGGGTCAGGCTTTGCACCGTTTGGGCGTAAAAGTTGAAATTTTTGGCGTGGCAGGTGCTATTGGCGGTATTTCCGACCCTGTTGTCGCTGAAGAAGCCAAAACTGTTTTTGGTGAAGAGTTGACTTTGCATTTGGATGCCAAAACCGAAGTCAAATTGGACGCAGAAGGCAATGTTGAAGTTCATTGGGAACAAGATGGCGAAAAAGGCGTGTTCCATGCCGAATATGCTTTGGCTGCCGCCGGCCGTCGTCCGAACGTGGATAATATCGGTTTGGAAAATATCAATATCGAAAAAGACACGCGCGGCGTGCCCGTTGCTGATCCGCTGACCATGCAAACCAGCATTCCTCATATCTTTATCGCAGGCGATGCGTCCAACCAACTGCCTCTGCTGCACGAAGCTGCCGACCAAGGCAAAATTGCCGGTCATAATGCCGCTATTTTCCCGAATATTGAGGGCGGTTTGCGCCGTAGCGTAATCGGCGTGGTATTTACCAGTCCGCAAATTGCCACTATCGGTTTGAAATACGCGCAAGTTGCAGCGAAATATCAACCTGACGAGTTTGTCATCGGCGAAGTTTCCTTCCGAAACCAAGGCCGAAGCCGCGTTATGTTGGTAAACAAAGGCCATATGCGTTTGTATGCTGAGAAAGCAACCGGCCGTTTCATTGGTGCGGAAGTTGTCGGCCCTGCTGCCGAACATTTGGCACACTTGATGGCTTGGGCGCATCAAATGAAGATGACGATTCCGCAAATGCTGGATATGCCGTTCTACCATCCGGTTATCGAGGAAGGTTTGCGCACTGCATTGCGTGATGCCGATGCAAAATTGAAACAGGCTTGATTATTTGATGGAATAAAGGCCGTCTGAAACTCATAGTAAGGTTTCAGACGGCCTTTTCTATGCTTTGAAGCTTTTACTTTTAAATCAATTCTAAATCTGGACCGGCATTTTGCGCACGACGGCTTCGTAATTGAATGTCTAGGCGCAAATCGTGGGCGGAGTCGGCATTTTTAATGGCGTCTTGATAGCTGATATCGCCGTTTTCATACAAATCATATAAGGCTTGGTCAAAAGTAATCATGCCCATGCCAGTTGATTTTTTCATCATTTCTTTGATGTTGTGGACTTCGCCTTTTCGAATCAAGTCGGCAATAATGGGCGAATTGAGCAAAACCTCGACAGCCGCTACGCGTCCCCGTCCGCCTTCACGGGGAATCAGGCGTTGCGAAATAAAGGCTTGCAGGTTGAGCGATAAATCGGTTAGCAACTGGTTACGGCGCTCTTCGGGGAAGAAGTTGATGATGCGGTCCAGCGCTTGGTTGGTACTGTTGGCGTGCAGTGTCGCCATACACAAATGGCCGGTTTCCGCGAAGGAAATGGCGTAGTCCATGGTCTCGCGGTCTCGGATTTCACCAATCAGGATAACATCCGGCGCTTGGCGCAGGGTATTTTTCAATGCAATCGGCCAATTTTCTGTATCTACACCGATTTCACGTTGGGTGATGATGCAGTTTTTGTG
Organism: Neisseria sp. P0009.S007; assembly: GCF_051962515.1. Lineage (NCBI taxonomy): Bacteria > Pseudomonadati > Pseudomonadota > Betaproteobacteria > Neisseriales > Neisseriaceae > Neisseria > Neisseria sp. P0009.S007. Next base: position 4,805 of record NZ_JBQCVF010000075.1, read on the forward strand.
TTGGTGGATAAACTCAATCGGGTCTTCGATGGTAATAATGTGGTCGAAGCTGTTTTCGTTTCGATAGTCGATAAGGGAGGCGAGGGAAGTGGACTTGCCCGAACCTGTACCGCCGACAAAAATAACCAAACCGCGTTTTCTGAGGGCGATGTCTTTCAGAATCGGTGGCAGATTGAGCGTTTCAAATTTAGGGATATTGCTGGTAATGGAGCGGAACACTAATGCAGTTGCGCCGCGTTGAACCATTGCATTGACACGGAAGCGGCTGGTATCGGGCAGGCTGATGGCGAAGTTGCATTCGTTGGTGGAAGAAAATTCTTCGATTTGTTTGGAAGACATAATCGAAAAAGCGATTTCCATACATTTTTCAGCACTCAGCGGCTCATCGCTCAGTCGTGTGATTTTGCCATCCACTTTCATGGCAGGCGGGAAATTGGTGGTAATGAAAAGGTCGGAGCCTTTGTATTTGTTCATATGGCGTAGCCAAGCGAACAATTCTTCTTTTGCGCCCGGAGTATTTTCGTCAAACATAAGAATTTAGATATTTAAAATAGAGTTATTTTATTGAGAATAATTATAACAGAAGCAATCATTATTTGCTGTTTTGCCCGCTAGAGCGGCAATCTGTTTTAAATTGAGTGTCGTGTTGGGAATATAGCAGATTTTTCAGTATCCCTGTGATTTTAAATTCTGCTGTTATAATGTTGCTCGATTAGTGAATGGAAAGGTAACGAGATGTCAGTACAAACAATTGCCGTGGTCGGCGCAATGGAACAGGAAATCGAGCTTTTGCGTGAAAGTATGGCCAATGTCAAGCATGTGTCCTTCGGTAAATTCTCGGCATATGAAGGCGAATTGACTGGAAAACGCATGGTATTGGTTTTGAGTGGTATCGGTAAGGTCAATGCAGCGGTTTCTACTTCTTGGGTCATTCATCAGTTTGCACCGGATTGCGTCATCAATACCGGCAGTGCAGGCGGTTTGGGTAAAGGTCTGAAGGTTGGCGATGTGGTTATCGGCGAAACTGTGGCGCATCATGATGTTGACGTAACGGCTTTTGGTTATGTTTGGGGACAAGTACCGCAACTTCCTGCTGTGTTTGTATCGGATTCAAACTTGATTCGTCAAGCAGAAAAGGCAGCGCAAGTGTTTGAAGGTGCAGCCGTAACGCAAGGCCTGATTGTCAGTGGTGACCGTTTTGTACACAGCAGCGAAGGTGTCGCAGAAATCCGCAGCCATTTCCCTGACGTAAAAGCAGTTGAAATGGAAGCTGCGGCGATTGCGCAGACCTGTCACCAGTTGGAAGTGCCGTTTGTGATTATTCGTGCCGTATCCGATTCGGCAGATGAGAAAGCGGACATCAGCTTTGAAGAGTTTTTGAAAACGGCGGCCGTCAGCTCGGCGAAGATGGTTACCGAGATTGTCAAATCGCTATAAAATCATGCAAAAGCGTTGAATTTCCGTTAGAATACGGAACGATTCAACCTTATTCTAAGGCCGTCTGAAAACCGAATCCCTGTTTTTTCAGACGGCCTTTCAGCCTTTAATTGCATTTATCTTAATAACAATATGAAAAACATACGGAATTTCTCCATTATTGCCCACATCGACCACGGCAAATCGACGCTTGCCGACCGTTTTATCCAATACTGCGGCGGTTTGGATTTGCGCGAAATGAGTACGCAGGTGCTCGATTCCATGGACATCGAAAAAGAGCGCGGCATTACCATTAAAGCGCAAACCGCCGCGCTCAACTATAAAGCACGCGACGGGCAAGTGTATCAGCTCAACCTGATTGATACTCCGGGACACGTCGACTTTTCTTACGAAGTCTCCCGTTCGCTGTCTGCCTGCGAAGGCGCGCTTTTGGTCGTTGACGCATCGCAAGGCGTGGAAGCGCAAACCGTGGCGAACTGCTATACCGCGATTGATTTGGGCGTGGAAGTCGTGCCTGTTTTGAATAAAATCGACTTGCCTGCCGCAGAACCCGATCGCGTGGAGCAGGAAATTGAAGACATCATCGGCATCGATGCCGTTGGTGCGGTACAGTGTTCTGCCAAAAGCGGCATTGGTGTGGAAGATGTTTTGGAAGAAATCGTTGCCAAAATCCCTGCGCCGACCGGCGATGAAAATGCGCCGTTGCAAGCGGTTATTGTCGATTCGTGGTTTGACAACTACGTCGGCGTAGTTATGTTGATTCGTGTGAAAAACGGTACCATCAAGCTGAAAGACAAAGTGCGCTTTATGAGCACCAAGGCGGAAACTCAGGTTGAGCAGCTGGGCGTATTCACACCAAAATCAGTTCAAAAACAAGAACTCAAAGCCGGCGAAGTAGGCTTTTTGATTACCGGCGTGAAAGAATTGGGACAGGCGAAAGTCGGCGATACGGTTACTTTGGTTGCCAACCCCGCTTCTGAGCCGCTGCCCGGCTTCCAAGAAGTACAAAGCCAAGTATTTGCGGGCCTTTATCCCGTGGAAAGCCATGACTACGAAGCCTTGCGCGATGCTTTGGAAAAATTGCAGCTTAACGATGCTTCGTTGAAATTTGAGCCTGAGGTTTCCCAAGCGTTGGGCTTCGGCTTCCGTTGCGGCTTCTTGGGCCTGTTGCACTTAGAAATCGTGCAGGAACGCTTGGAGCGCGAGTTCGACATGGACTTGATTACCACTGCGCCAACGGTGGTTTATGAAGTCGTGTTGAAAAACGGCGAGAAAATCGAAGTTGAAAATCCGTCCAAACTGCCTGAAATCAGCACCATCGAAACCATTCTTGAGCCGATTATCACTGCGACCATTCTTGTGCCGCAGGAATATGTCGGTAACGTTATGACTTTGTGTAACCAAAAGCGCGGCGTTCAGGTCAATATGCAATACATGGGCCGCCAAGTCATGCTGACTTATGATTTGCCGATGAACGAAGTCGTAATGGATTTCTTTGATAAGCTTAAATCGACTTCGCGCGGCTATGCCTCGCTGGACTACCATTTCAAAGAGTTCCAGCCGTCTGATTTGATTAAGCTCGATATTATGGTCAACGGCGAAAAAGTCGATGCCTTGAGCCTGATTGTCCACCGTCAAAGCGCCGTTCACCGCGGTCGCGAGCTGGCATCAAAAATGCGCGAACTGATTCCGCGCCAGATGTTTGATATTGCCGTACAGGCCGCCATCGGCAGCCAGATTATCGCCCGTGAAAACGTCAAAGCCCTGCGTAAAAACGTTTTGGCGAAATGTTACGGCGGCGATATTACGCGTAAGAAAAAACTTCTCGAAAAACAAAAAGCAGGTAAGCGCCGCATGAAACAAGTAGGCAATGTGGAAATCCCGCAAAGCGCATTCTTGGCGATTCTGCAAGTGAGTGATAAATAATGAGTATAAATCTGACTTTAGGCGCAATCGTTGTACTGCTGGCCGGCTTGGTCCTCAATTTCAAAAGCAGCAAAGAGCGTCAGGAAAACGGCGAATGGAGCTCCGGCCTGCAATGGAGTTATCTCTTGTGCATGGTCGGCGTATTCGGCATTTTGTCCGAATTTATGAGCTTTACCGCCGTATTGCTGGTGTTTGTCGTGTTCACCGGTATTGTTTGGGCAATCCATAAAGTCCGTCTGAAAAAAAGCGATACCGGCGAAGACAATGCACATTTTACCGACTACATGGGCGGCTTTTTCCCCATCATCTTGGTTATCTTTGTGTTGCGCAGCTTTATTGCCGAGCCGTTCCAAATTCCGTCCAGTTCCATGCGTCCGGGCTTGGTCAAAGGCGATTTTATCTTGGTGAACAAATTTTCTTACGGTATCCGCCTGCCGATTTTGAATAAGGTCATTATCCCTGTCGGCAACATTGCCCGAGGCGATGTCGTGGTGTTCAATTACCCACTTCAGCCTGAGATGAATTACATCAAACGTATCGTCGGTATTCCGGGCGACGTTGTGGAATACCGTGATAAGGTTTTGACTGTTAACGGTGAAATTATTTCCGAAAAACCAAATGGTAATTATCAATACGCAGATGATACCGATCCGTCTATGATTCATACGCTTGAGCGTTTTCAGACGGCCTTGAACGGCAAAAATTTTGACGTAGTCAAGGAGGCCGGTCAGCCTTCCGTATCTATTGCTGTATTGAACAAATACACTTCAGAAGTAATGCCTGAAAGCAATTACTCGTTTGAAACAAGCGGTTTGGAAAATTGCGAATACGCAGAAGACGGCAATGGCTTTATCTGTAAAGTTCCCGAAGGCCGTTATTTCGCGATGGGCGATAACCGTGACAACAGCGCCGATTCCCGTTACTGGGGATTTGTCGATGACAAACTGATTGTCGGTAAAGCCTTCTTTGTTTGGATGAACTTTGGCGAACTCAGCCGTATCGGTACCAGTATCCAATAAGCAATAAACAGATTAAAAGGCCGTCTGAAATTTTTCAGACAGCCTTTTTTGTATCTATTTTTTGTCTTTTAACGAACCTAAATAAATTGCCAATAAAGTTAAAGTGGCGCCACTCCATTGGACGATATTAATCGGTTTATCCAGCCAGAAATAATCGATCAACATGGCAGCAACTGGTTCGGAGAGCAGTAGTAGGCCGGTCAGCGATAGGGATAAAAGCGGGATGGCGTAAGCAATCAATGCCCAAGCAAAACATTGCATGACGATGCCGTAGATGGAGACTAGAATCACATCGTTTAAAGTTTTGGGGTAAAGATGGGCGGCATCGAATAGCAACGATGGGATGATCAGCGCCATTGCGCCGCCGAAGCTTAAAATCATCATCAGCGGAAACAAACCGACTTTTTCCTGCTCATGGGTTTTGCGTACGAAAACCATAGACAGGGCCAGCATGGCACCGGACACTACGCCGCTGACAAATCCCCATGCGGCATTGTCGTTATGACTGAACTCTGGGCTGCCGATTAAGGCGACGCCTATGGTGGCCAATATCAAACTTAAAATTTGTAAGGTACTTAGGCGTTCCGAATAAAAGAAGAAGCCGATGGCGGCTAAAAAGAAAATCTGCAGGCTGTTGAGCAAGGTGGAAATGCCGGGGCCTACGGCGTGAATGCTTTCGTGCCAAAGGGCGAGGTCGAATGCGAGGAAAACGCCGGATAAGATTGCGTAGCCAACTGTTTTTCTTTTTGTGGGCATTTTTTGTCTGAAAAAACGCCCGAGCAGAAAGAATATAGGGGCGGCGATCAGCAAGCGCCAGAATGCGATGGCGTAAGGGCCGACATCGACAAATTTGACGATCAAACTGCCTAAGCCGAAGACGACGCAGCCGACGACCAGTAGGGGCGCTGCATAATTTCCCGAACGTGTATCCATCGTCTTCTCCAAGAATCAAATGAAGACGATTATTCCATAAAATATAGTTGGGGTGTTAATGATAAATAGTGGTAAGCCAAGATAAAGGGTTTATGATGTAAGGCCGTCTGAAAACTGTTTCAGACGGCCTTTTGATGATTTTCTGGCTTGATTTCGTATTGTTGTAGTATAAAATCGTTTTACGCCGTGTTTTCAGACGGCCTGATCAGTTTTGGTTTTGAGAAAAGGATATTGGAAATGGCAAACCCTATTCGTGCGTTTTTGGATTATGTGCCGTCGGTTGATGAGTCTTGTTTTGTAGATGAGACTTCGGTAGTGATTGGCGAAGTGTCGCTGGCGGAAGATGTATCGATTTGGCCTTATGCCGTATTGCGTGGCGATGTGAACAGCATTTCTATCGGCAAACGCAGCAATGTGCAGGACGGCAGTGTTTTGCATGTGTCGCATAAGAATGCGACGAAGCCTGACGGTTCGCCTCTGATTATCGGCGATGATGTGACGATTGGGCATAAGGTCATGCTGCATGGCTGCCGAATTGGGAATCGTGTGTTGGTAGGTATGGGCTCGATTATTTTGGATGATACGGTTGTCGAAGATGATGTGATGATAGGCGCGGGCAGTTTGGTGCCGCCGCGCAAGCGTTTGGAAAGCGGTTTTTTATACGTCGGCTCGCCTGTGA
>NZ_JBQCVF010000076.1:0-10695 GCF_051962515.1 Neisseria sp. P0009.S007
AAACAGCAAAGGCCGTCTGAAAAATTCAATTTGATCTTAGATTTGTATTATGTACATTTATTGTTTTAATCATCCAGTGCATCTTCATCCAAGGATTTCAACCATTTCAGCTTTTCGCCAATTTTGATTTCCAATCCACGAGGGACAGGTTGATAGAAATCGGGTTCATCCAAGCCGTCGGGCATATAGCTTTCGCCAGCGGCGTAGGCATTAGGTTCGTCATGGGCATAGCGGTATTCGCGTCCATAACCCAATTCTTTCATCAGTTTGGTCGGCGCATTGCGCAGATGGACAGGCACTTCGTCGCTGGCATTTTCTTTGACGAAACGGCGCATTTGGTTGTATGCCTTGTAGCCCGCGTTGGATTTCGCGGCGGCGGCGAGATACAACACGGCTTGCGCCAGTGCGAGCTCCCCTTCGGGCGAGCCTAAGCGCTCATAAGTAGCGGCGGCATCATTGGCAATCGTTAAGGCACGCGGATCGGCCAAGCCGATGTCTTCCCATGCCATGCGGACAATGCGGCGGGCAAGATAGCGCGGGTCGGTACCGCCGTCGAGCATACGGCAGAACCAATACAAGGCCGCGTTAGGATGCGAACCGCGCACGGATTTGTGCAGCGCGGAAATCTGATTGTAGAAACTCTCGCCACCCTTATCAAAACGACGGATTTGCGCACCCAAACTGTCGGCAAGAAATTCGGCGGTCAGGGTTTTCAGACGACGTGTATTAGCAGCGCGTAAAAGCTGCTCGATCAAGTTCAACAATCTGCGCGCATCGCCATCGGCGGTATTCACAAGCAATTCTTGCGCATCTGCTTCAATCGTGAAATCTTGGTATTCAGGCAAAGCCAATACTTTGGTAATCAGCTTCTTCAGGTCGTCTGAAGACAAGGATTGCAAGACATACACCTGCGCCCTGCTAAGTAAAGCCGGATTGACTTCAAATGACGGATTTTCCGTGGTGGCGCCGATAAAGGTTAATAAGCCGCTTTCGACATAAGGCAAAAATGCGTCCTGCTGCGCTTTGTTGAAGCGGTGTACCTCGTCAACAAACAAAATTGTCGCGCGCCCTTGCTGCAAGGCAATTTCAGCTTTCTCGATTGCCTCGCGTATGTCTTTCACGCCGGAAAATACGGCGGAAACCGGCAGAAACTGGGCATTGAAACTCTGCGCCAAAATCCGTGCCAGCGTGGTTTTGCCTACACCCGGCGGCCCCCATAGCAACATAGAATGCGGCTTCCCGCCTTCCACCGCCACGCGCAAAGGTTTACCTTCGCCGATTAAGTGCTGCTGCCCGATGACATCATCTAAAGAATGCGGGCGCAAGCGTTCGGCTAAAGGGGCTTCGGGTTGGCGGGCGAAAAGGTCGGACATAGCGGCTTTCGTGCTGATTGATTAAAAAGAAAACTCGCTAGCATTATACGGCAGTTTCGCAAACTCACATATCGGGCCGCATTACGGTATAATACATGCTATTTTGAGAACTCTTCGGGCGTTTCAGACGGCCTTGCTAACAGGAAACATCATGACTTCAAAAACTCTTTTGGCAGCTGTTACATCAGCTTTCTTATTGGGTGCATGCGCTACCGGCGGCGAATCTTTCGGCGGCTTGGGCAGCGGTACAGGTATCGGCAGCAGCGTAGTGAAAATGGCGGTAGACAGCCAATGCCGTACCGAATTGAACAAACGTAACGAATGGCGTGTCATTGCTTTGGCCATGAGTGCGGAAAAACAAGCCGAATGGGAAAATAAAATCTGCGGCTGCGCCAGCGAAGAAGCACCAAACCAATTGACTGCAACCGAAATGATGCAAGTCTTGAGCCCGGCAACCCGCGATCAGGCCATTGCGTCCGTTACTGCGAAAACGGTTACCGCCTGCTTCAAACGACTCTACAAATAATCGTTCAGACGGCCTTTTTTAATATCGAGGCCGTCTGAATTCGTTTTGACTTTCTATTTGAATTTTAAATACATAGAGAAGAAACCATGAAATACATCAGCACCCGCGGTGCGACCGCACGCAAGCAATTCAGCGAAGTTTTATTGATGGGTTTGGCTCCTGACGGCGGTTTGATGCTGCCTGAGCAATACCCTCAAATCGACCGTGCTACTTTAGACCAATGGCGCACACTCAGCTATCCTGAGCTGGCGTTTGAAGTTATGAGCCTGTTTGCTACCGACATCCCTGCTGATGATTTACGCGACATCATCAACCGTACCTACACCGAAGAAGTATTCGGTACCAAAGCCATCACTCCGGTGCGCACACTTTCAGACGGCATCAAAATCCAAGCCCTCTCCAACGGCCCGACTTTGGCATTCAAAGACATGGCCATGCAATTCTTGGGCAATGCGTTTGAATATGTATTGAACAAAGAAGGCAAAGAACTCAATATCTTAGGCGCCACCAGTGGCGACACCGGCTCTGCCGCCGAATATGCCCTGCGCGGTAAAAAAGGCATCAATGTCTTCATGCTGTCTCCGGAAGGCAAAATGAGCGCATTCCAACGCGCGCAAATGTTCAGCTTGCAAGATGCCAACATCCACAATATCGCCGTTGAAGGTATGTTTGACGACTGCCAAGACATCGTCAAAGCCGTACAAAACGATGCCGAATTCAAAGCCAAATACCACATCGGCACAGTCAACTCCATCAACTGGGGCCGCATTGTCGCCCAAGTCGTGTACTACTTTGCCGGTTATTTCAACGCCACTTCGAGCAATGACGAAAAAGTCAGCTTCTGCGTACCAAGCGGCAACTTCGGTAATGTCTGCGCCGGTCATATCGCCCGTCAAATGGGCCTACCCATCCACCGCTTGATTGTCGCCACTAACGAAAACGACGTATTGGACGAATTTTTCAAAACCGGTGCATACCGCCCGCGCAACAGCGAACACACCCACGTTACTTCCAGCCCGTCTATGGATATTTCCAAAGCCTCCAACTTCGAGCGTTTTGTGTTTGACCTGATGGACCGCGATGCAGACGAAATCAAAACCTTATGGGCGGAAGTAGGTTCCGGCAAAGGTTTCAATTTGGAATTTGTCTTAAACAAAGTACATCAACAATATGGCTTTGTTTCCGGCAAATCGACCCATGCCAACCGCCTTGCCACCATCAAACAGGTTTACGAGCAAGACCGTGAATTGATTGATCCGCATACAGCTGATGGTGTCAAAGTAGCGCGTGAAGTCCGCGAAGCCGGCGAAACCATCGTCTGCCTCGAAACCGCACTGGCCGCCAAATTTGAAGCCACCATCCATGAGGCTGTCGGCGAAGTTTCCATCCCTCGTCCGGCCGCATTGGAAGGCTTGGAAAACCTGCCGCAACGTGTCCGTGTTGTCCCTAATAATGCAACAGCAGTGAAAGACATCATTAAGGAAGCCCTGGCTTAACCGGCCGTCCTTGACGACTGCACAGGCCGTCTGAAAAAGTTTCAGACGGCCGCAACCGATATTTGAGAAGTGGGTAACATTATTGCCAAACCCACCACGCCGCAGTCGTTCCTAATATAAAATCAAGGTGTTAAAACAATACCAACTCCTTTTGACTTTCAATTGCAAACATTGTAATGACAGATATTTTCGTTTAGAATTGCATGTTTGCTCTAAATTTGGATTGATATGCAGACAACACAAGCCACATCCAACTGGGAGCTATACAAGCGCTTGCTTGGATATTTGAAAAGCTATTGGAAGATGTTTATCGTCTCCGTAGTGGCCATGCTGATTGTCGCCGGTACGATGCCGGCTTTCGGTTACTTGCTCAAACCTTTGATCAATGAAGGTTTTGTCGATAAAAACATGAAAAGCATGTCATGGTTGCCGCTGGCAATTGTGGCGCTGTTTTTCGTTCGCGGCCTGTTTAACTTCATCAACGAATATTGCACGACGTATCTGTCCAGCCACTTGGTGCAGCGCTTGCGCGGTGAAATGTTCAACAAAATGATGCACCTGCCGACTTCGTATTTCAGCAGCAATACCGGCGGCCGTTTGATGTCTCGTATCTTGAACGACGTCAATCAAATTACCGATGCAGGGTTTAACGTCATTACCGTGATTGCTAAAGACGGCGTGAGCGTAGTCGGCCTATTGGGCTTGCTGACTTATCTGAACTGGCGTTTGACCCTGATTACTTTTATCATCTTGCCGGTTGTTGCTGTATGTATCCAAACAGTCAGCAAACGCCTGCGCAAACTGTCTGCCAACAACCAAATTTATCTTGGCCAGCTGATGCAGGTCTTGGGCGAAAGCATTAATGGTGAACGCGTTGTAAAAATCTACGGCGGTCAAGATTATGAAAACCGCCGCTTCGACCGTATTGCCAATGATGTTCGCCGCAACCTGCTCAAACAGGTTTCCGCCAGCTCTGCCGGTACCGGCATTACGCAATTAATGGCCTCGGTTGCTCTGGCTGCGATTATTTACGCAGCCGCACGCCAAGCAGGGCTTTCCGGCTTCAGCGCAGGCGATTTTATGTCGTTTTTGTCCAGTATGATCATGATGTTTGATCCCATCAAACGCATGACCGGCGTGATGCAATCCCTTCAACGCGGTTTGGCGGCGGCTGAAAGTGTCTTCACCTTTTTGGATCAACCCGAAGAGAGCAACGAAGGCAAACAAATCCTCAGCCCAAACCCTGGCGATATCGAATTTTGCGACGTTGTACACCGCTATCCTGAAGCCGAACGCAACAGCTTGAACCACATCAACCTGCTTGTACCGCAAGGCAAAGTGACCGCATTGGTCGGCGCATCAGGCTGCGGCAAAACCACCTTGGCCAATATGTTGCCGCGCTTCCTTAATCCGGATGAAGGTAAGGTTTTGATTAGCGGCATCAACATCAATGAATATACACTCGAAAGCCTACGCAGCCGCATGGCTTTCGTCGGCCAGAACGTTGTCCTGTTTAATGGTACGATTGCTGAAAACATTGCCTATGCTCAAGCCGGTAACTTCAGCGAAGAAGAAATTATCAATGCTGCAAAAGCCGCCAATGCTTGGGAATTTATCCAAAAAATGCCGCAAAGCCTGCACACTGAAGTTGGCGAAAACGGTTTAAAACTGTCTGGCGGCCAACGTCAACGCCTCGCCATTGCGCGTGCGCTTTTGAAAAATGCACCGATTTTGATTTTGGACGAAGCCACCAGTGCATTGGATAATGAATCCGAACGTTTGGTACAAACCGCATTGGAAAACCTGATGCAAAACCGTACCACATTAGTGATTGCCCACCGACTTTCGACCATCGAAAAAGCCGACAACATCGTTGTGATGCATGAAGGCAATGTAGTCGAACAAGGCACTCATCATGAATTGATCAACGCAGGCGGACGCTATTCCGACCTGCACAGCCTCAGCGAAAAATCAGCCAAACCGGCAAGTAAGTAGCTGAACAGCATATTCCATTCTTTTTATTAACCTTGGCCGCCCCGACCTATCCTTTTCAGACGGCCTTATCCGACAGGAAATATCAATGGCAGCATTCAACACCCAGAAAGTCTTGTCCGTACACCACTGGACCGACGCTTACTTCACTTTCACCTGCACCCGTGACGAATCTTTGCGCTTTGAAAACGGCCAGTTCGTCATGGTCGGCCTGATGGTTGACGGCAAACCGCTGATGCGCGCATACAGCGTGGCTTCTGCCAACTGGGAAGAGCATCTGGAATTTTTCAGCATTAAAGTACAAGACGGCCCATTGACCAGCCGCCTGCAACACCTTAAAGTCGGTGATGATGTCCTCATCAGTAAAAAACCGACCGGTACATTGGTTGCCGGCGACCTGAATCCGGGCAAACACCTCTACCTCTTGAGCACCGGTACCGGCATCGCACCTTTCTTGAGCATTACCAAAGACCCTGAAATTTACGAGCAATTCGAAAAAATCATCTTGGTTCACGGCGTACGCTACAAAAAAGACTTGGCATACTACGACCGCTTTACCAAAGAATTACCCGAACACGAATACCTGGGCGACTTGGTTAAAGAAAAATTGATTTACTATCCGATTGTTTCACGCGAAGACTATGTACACCATGGCCGTCTGACCGATTTAATGCGCAGCGGCAAACTCTTCGAAGACATCGGCCTGCCTAAAATCAATCCGCAAGACGACCGCGCCATGTTGTGCGGCAGCCCTGCTATGTTGAAAGACACCTGCAACGTCTTGGACGAATTCGGCCTGACCGTTTCTCCGAAAACCGGTGTCCGCGGCGACTACCTGATTGAGCGCGCATTCGTCGATCAATAACGTATCCCCGGCAGCAGGCCGTCTGAAACCCTTCTTTCAGACGGCCTAAACCTTAATAATTTATCCCACATTATGCCTACTCTACTCATCATCCGTCCGTCCAACCGTCCACAGCAAGATATCCAAACCTGCCATGCAGCTGGTTGGCAGGCTCAAGTATTGAGTCCGATCGAAATAGAGGCAGACCGTTCGGCACTAAACAAACTTCCCGAACAATTTAAGCAAGCCGATGTCGTGTTTTGGGTCAGCCCCACCGCTATTGAAACCGCAGCGCCGCATCTGAACTTTTCAGACGGCCCTAAAGCACACATTACCGTCGGCCAAACCAGCCAACATACTTTGGCGCAATTCTCCCCCTATCCCGTATTCTCTCCCGAAGACGGCAACGACAGCGAAGCCGTCTTGAGAATGCCTATTTGGAAAAACCTGCCACCCAACGCCCGAGTTCTAATCATTCGAGGCCATGGAGGCCGTGATTTTTTAGCAGATAAACTGACCGAACTGGGTTTCCAAATCGACATCGCCGAAATCTATTTCAGACGGCCACACGCCATCGATTGGCAGAACTTTAAAACCGAAGACATCGCCGCCGCCTACGTCACATCCGGCGAGCTCGCGCGCGAATTTTTCCATCAGATTCCGCCGCAATTTTCCCGATTCTTCGAATCCTTGCTATACTTCACCCACCATCCGCGTATTGCCGATGCGCTTCGCATCGTCGGCGCCAAACATGTAGAAACCGTCACTTCTTTATCCGCTGCACTTTTATCCATGCCACAAAGGAGCCAAGCAGTGAACCCAGTCGAAGACAATAAAGATACCCAACAAGTTGCCAATACGGCAGCTCCGGCGCCTGAACGTTCTGAAAACACCAGGCCTTCTGAACAAATCAAACCTACCCAACCTCAGCGAGTGGAGGCGAGCATGACCGAGTCCAACAATCTCCCACAAAACAACGCCCCTGTTATCATCAAACAATCTGGCGGCAAAGCCTTGGCTGCAGGTGCAACCGTCTTGGCACTGCTTAGCTTGGGCGCGAGCGGATTCCTGTTTGTACAGGGTCAAAATGTTTTAAAAAACCAAGAGCTCGAATTCAACCAAAAAATCGACAAAGCCGCATTGGGCGAATCTGAAAACGCCAGCCTTTTAAAAGACAACCTCAACCGCCAAACCGCTATTCAGGCCGAGTTAGACCGCCTGAACAACGGTCAAAAAAACAATAGCGATCAAATCCTGCAAACGCAGAAAGCTTATCAAGAGTTACTCAAAGGTCGTATCAACTGGTTGGTCGACGAAGCCGAATCCATGTTGAACACTGCTTCGCAACAATTGATGCTGTCAGGCAACCTTCAAGGCGCGGTCAGCGTATTGGAACACATCGACAGCCGCTTAAGCCGTTTTGAACAGCCTGAGCTTATCCCCATCAAGCAAGCCATCAGCAATGATTTGGCCGCGCTGAAAAACCGTCCTTATGTCGATATTTCCGCCACTGCCTTGCGTATCGACCGTTTGGAAACCGGTATTTCAGGCCTGCCTTTGGTTTTGGACGGCGTATTGAAACCAGGTGCCGCGCCTGTCGAAGCCGCCAATTCAGGAACTTGGTGGGAAAACACATGGGAAAAATCCCTCAATGCCCTCAAAGGCTTGGTTGAAGTCCGTCATCTGGACAGCAACGACGCCATGTTGATTTCACCCGATCAAACCTACTTCATCCGTGAAAACCTGCGCCTGCGCCTTTTGGATGCGCGCATTGCCCTGTTGCAACACAACGGCGAAGTGTATCAAAGCGATTTGAACAACGTTGAAGCAACTGTAAAACAATACTTCGACAGCAAATCCCCTGCTACCCAGTCATGGTTGAAAGAGTTGGCCGAACTCAAAGCCCTTGATGTCCGCATGATCTCAGACGACAGCTTGAAAGCCAGCTTGAGCGCCGTTCGCGCTTATCAAGAAGGTTCGCGTACACAAATGACGACCGAAGAAGCTGCACAAACCCAAGCTACCGAGAAAACCGCTTCCGCTCCGGCTGCAGCTACCGAACAAGCCACAACTGCTGCACCCACTGCCGCTTCTGCACCTCAATCTCTGGAAGCACCTGCTTTGCCGTCTGAAAACAAAAAAGAACCGGCCGCCGAAGCTGCCAAACCACAAAACCAAACCAAGCCTGCTGCCAAAATTAAAGGAGAGCAAGCATGAAAACCGTCGTTTGGATTGTCATTCTGTTTGCAGCCGCCGTTGGTTTAGCGTTGGCTTCCGGCATTTATACAGGTAACGTGTATGTCGTGGTTGAGCAAACCATGCTACGTATCAATCTGCATGCCTTTGTTTTAGGCCTGCTATTGAGCGTATTCGTTTTGTATTTCCTGGTTAAATTCGTGTTCGGCCTCTTGAACCTTCCGGCGCGTATGCAACGCTTCGGCATTGCCCGCAAAGGCCGTCAGGCTTCTGCCTCTTTGAACAGCGCAGGTCTGGCATATTTTGAAGGTCGTTTTGAAAAAGCCGAACAAGAAGCTGCCAAAGTCTTGCAAAACAAAGAAGCCGGCGACAACCGCACCCTGGCTTTGATGTTGGGCGCGCACGCAGCCGACCAAATGGAAAACTTCGAATTGCGCGACCGCTACCTACACGAAATCGAACACCTGCCACAAAAACAACAGCTTTCCCGTCATCTTTTGCTGGCCGAATCTGCACTGAGCCGCCGCGATTATCCGACTGCCGCACAAAACCTTGAAGCCGCAGCAAAAATCAACGGCAACTTGAGCCGCTTGGTGCGTCTGCAATTACGTTATGCCTTTGATCACGGCGATGCTTCAGATGTCTTGGCAAAAGCGGAAAAACTGGTCAAAGCCGGCGCCATCAACGATTACGAAGCCGAACAGTATCAAAACTGGGCATATCGCCGCCTCTTGAGCGAAGTAACCGATGCAGGCCGTCTGAAAGCCTGTTTGAAACAGATTCCCGAAAGTGTGAAGTCTGGCGAATTGTGCGTCGCGATTGCCGAAAAATACGAGCGTTTGGGTTTGTATGCCGATGCAGTCAAATGGGTTAAAACCCATTATCTGCAAACCCGCCAGCCCGAGCTTTTGGAGGCATTTGTCGAATCCGTGCGTTTCCTAAGCGAGCGCGAGCAACAAAAAGCCATCGACTTAGCAGACTCTTGGTTACAGGAACAACCCGACAATGCACTGCTGTTGATGTATCTTGGCCAACTGGCCTACGGCCGAAAACTTTGGGGCAAAGCCCAGGGCTACCTCGAAGCCAGTATCGCCCTGCAACCCAGCGTATCCGCACATTTGGTCTTGGCTCGCGTGTTTGATGAAACCGATCAACCGCAAAAAGCGCAAGAACAACGCAATCTAGTTTTGGAAAGCGTGGCCGAAGAAGAACATCCGGCAGCCCTTCCTCAACCAAATTGATGTGCTGATTTCGCATTAAGCGACAATATGAAATCTACAACAAAACCAACCATTTAATCATTTCAGACAGCCTCTATACATATCTAAGGCCGTCTGAACTTTGTCCAACATACCAAATCAGAAAGCCTATTTATCATGACTGCTCTGAAAAACGACACTTTCCTCCGCGCCCTGCTCAAACAACCTGTCGAATACACTCCCATCTGGATGATGCGCCAAGCTGGACGCTATCTGCCTGAATACAAAGCCACACGCGCACGCGCAGGCAGCTTTCTCGATTTGTGCAAAAACACCGAGCTGGCAACCGAAGTTACCATCCAGCCTTTAGAACGTTTTGATCTGGACGCAGCAATTCTGTTTTCCGATATTCTGACCGTTCCCGATGCCATGGGTTTGGGCCTGTATTTTGCCGAAGGCGAAGGCCCGAAATTTGAACGCGCCTTGCAACACGAAGCCGACATTGCAAAACTGCAAGTTCCCGACATGGAAAAACTGCAATACGTCTTTGATGCCGTAACTTCCATCCGTAAAGCACTGGACGGCCGAGTTCCGCTCATCGGCTTCTCCGGCAGCCCGTTCACACTCGCCTGCTACATGGTTGAAGGCGGCAGCAGCAAAGAATTCCGCACCATTAAAACCATGATGTATTCGCGTCCTGATTTGCTGCATAAAATCCTCGACACCAATGCCCAAGCCGTTACCGCTTATCTCAACGCCCAAATCGATGCCGGCGCACAAGCCGTACAAATTTTCGACACTTGGGGCGGCGTGTTGAGCGATGCAGCGTTTAAAGAGTTTAGCCTGAAATACATCCGACAAATCGTTGCCGGACTCAAACGCGAAAGCGAAGGTCGCCGCGTGCCTGTTATCGTATTTGCCAAAGGCGGCGGCTTATGGCTGGAAAGCATGGCAGAAATCGGTGCAGATGCATTGGGCTTGGACTGGACATACAACATCGGCGAAGCACGCCGTCGCGTCGGCGAACAAGTTGCCCTGCAAGGCAACTTCGACCCGTTTGCCCTCTTCG
>NZ_JBQCVF010000077.1:0-10619 GCF_051962515.1 Neisseria sp. P0009.S007
GATCTATCAACCATCTGAGGGTGGTATCAGATTGATGGGGTGAAGGTGCCCCATCAACCATTAAATCCGTATACCCTTTAAAAGAAAAGCCCGTGTTCGTAACCGGCTCGACATCGGGCATCTGGGACGTATCGTGGCAGCTTAACGACTATCTGAAACTGGAAAACAAACTGATTTACGGCCGCTACCACAACGAGCGGCTGCACCTGCCGATGACCGTCAGACCGCAAGGCGTGCCCGCCGAACTCAAAGGCCGCGAACTGCAATGGGAGCCGGTATTGCATTTTTCCAACAAAGGCCGTCTGAAAGGCCTTGCCGGACTGCACTACTTCCGCAGCAAACAAGACGAATGGGGGGACATCCGCAACGTCGGCGGCCGCAACACCTTTGACGACCGCAACAGCGTGCGCGCCCTGTTTGCCGAAACCACATACAGCCCCAGCGAAAAATGGGACATCACGGCCGCCGCCCGCATTGAAAAAGAAACGCACAAACGAAGCGGCGGTAGCGGCGCACTGCACCTTGATTTAGACAAAGGCCAGACCGTGTTCCTGCCCAAAATCGACATCGCCTTCAAACCCACTGACCAATGGGTCAGCGGCATCAAAGCCGCGCGCGGCTACAACCCGGGCGGCGCGGGCATCACCTTCGGCCGCCCCGTCGTAACCTACACTTATGAACCCGAATATGTGAACAACTACGAGTGGTACACCCGCTGGCGCAGCGCAGACCGCCGCCTGCAACTCTCCGGCAACCTGTTCCTGAACCACTACCGCGACATGCAGCTTCCCTTCTATCTCGGCACCAACTCCGTCGTCATCCGCAACGCCAAAAAAGTCCATACCTACGGCGCAGAACTCGCCGCCGACTGGCAGGCGACCGACAGCCTGAAACTCACCACCGGACTGGGGCTGCTCAACACCAAAATCAAAAGCTATCCCGACAGCGGCATCGAAGGCAACAAACTCGGCCGCGCACCCAAATACACCGCCAACATCGGCGTGAAATACCTGAACGACAAAGGCTGGGAAGCCGGCGGCGACGTGCGCTTCTACGGCGGCTACTACTCCGCCGCCAACAATGCCGAATCGGGCAAAATCGGCGCATACAACCAAGTCAACCTCTACACCGCCTACAACTTCAAACAAGGCCGCATCTCGCTCTACGCCGACAACGTGTTCAACCGCCGCCGCCCCATATTCATTTCCAGCGCCGACCGCCAAGACGCACTCTACCAACGCCCCAGAAGCGTAGGCGTGAGCGCAGAATGGAAGTTTTAAATGAAGCTGAAATGATAGAGGCCGTCTGAAAAAACATAGGTCGGACATTTATGCCCGGCCTACCGTTTATTCCTCCAAAACACCCAAAGGAATCCCATGCACTACTTCACCCCCGCCAAAACCCTGCCCGAAGGCACCATCTACCTGACCGACCTGACCCACGTCGCCGACTTCGCCGACTGGCTGACCGAATTCGAAACCCTGTTAAACCAAAACTCCCGCTTCGCCACCGTCTGCACCCCGATGCGGCGGCAGGTAAGCGATGAACAGCGCATTGCCGACCGCAAAACTTACATCGAATGGATAAAGGCACATCGGCCGCAACTGTCCGAACGCTGCGCCGCCATGCTCCTTATCGAACCCGACGCGGCGCAATTGGCGTTCTTCCGCGAGCAATCGTCCAAACTCGGCCCCGCGCTGGGCGTGAACTACATCGTCGAAGCAGATGAAACAACCGCCCTACTTCGCGCAGAAGAAGCGTTGAAGGCCGTCCGAAAAGATACTAAACCTATTTAAATACAAATCAAGTATTGCCACCCAATATGTTCAGACGGCCTTGTCCCTTTATTTGCCTCATCTTCAAAAGAATCATGTGATGTCCGACAATCAGACTTCCCCAAACTCACGCGACTGGCTGTTGCTTATCGGCGGCAGCACTTACAAATTCACGCTAACCGGTTTTTATCTGGTCGCGCTGGTCGCTATTTTGAAAAATCACGGTTACAGCCTGAACCAACTGAGCTGGATTCATTTAATCGGCAGTATCGAAGCAGCGAAGGTATTGTTTGCCACACTGATGGAGCGGCAGCCAGCGGGGCGGTTCGGGCGGTTTCGCGGCTGGCTGCTGGCGGCGACGCTGGGGCTTTCGGCCGTGTTCGGGCTGATGGCCTGTACCGACATAACGCAGAACTTCGCGCTGCTTTTGACCTGCTGCATACTGCTCTCGGCGATGTCGGCGGTGTACGGCTGCGCGATGCTGGGTTTGTCGTGCATCGTCCTGCCGCACCGCGAACGCGGTTTCGGCGGCGTGATTCAAACGATGGCTGCGCGCGGCGGCAAGATGATCGGCGGCGCACTGGTGTTGTGGCTGTATCAGGAATACGGACAGACGGCGGCGGCCGGCTTGATGCTGGCGTTCAGCCTGCTGATGTTGCTGCAACTCTTGTACTACCGCGAGCCAGAAAGTCCGACTGCGCAGGGCAGTTGGACGGCGTTGGCAGCACGGCTGGTTTCTTTTTGGCAGCAACCTGAAACGGGCTGGCGGTGGCTGGTTTTGCTGTTTGCCATTGCCGCACCGTATGCGTTTATGGCGGCAACTTTTGTACCCAAACTGGCGGATTTGGGCTTCACTCCGAAACAGACGGGCGGAATTTTGGCGGTAGGTATTCCTGTTGCCTGCCTGATTGTAACGCCGCTGTCGGGCTGGTTTTCGCGCAATTATCCGCGCCGCAAACTCGTTTTCCTGCTCTACGCGCTGCAACTGCCGCTTTTGGCGTCCATGACTGCCATCGACACGCTCGCCCGCGTCCGCTCTTGGCTGCCCCCCGCGCAAATCATCGCCCTGAGCCTGAGCTACACGCTGCTGCTGCCGGTGATACTAGCCTTGGTGATGGACAAATCCGACCGTGCCACCGCTGCACTCGACAGCAGCCTGCAATTTTCCGTGGTTCTGCTCGGCAGTTACGCGGCCGGTTTCGCCGCCCTACGGCTGGCAAAGGCTATTGGTTATACAGATGCGTATTGGGTTGCAGTGTACTTTGGCCTGCTTTTATATTTGAATAGAAATTTATTCAATCATTCAGAGCATGATTTACAATAATTCGCTCAGATATTTATCCATCGATTTTAATTGGGCGCGCCTCCGGATAATTTTTCATTTTATTGCACAATCTCTCATGAAAATATAACAAAACGTGCCCATAATACTGCCGTTATTACACTCTTAAATTCAAAAGGAACCTCATGACTGCTGTTCTCATCGTTCTCGGCTTGATTGCCATTGTTGTCGGCATTTTAGGCACTATTTATCCCGCCTTGCCCGGATTGGGTTTGATGTTTGGTGGCGCATGGCTGTTGGGTTATGCCGGCGATTATCAAGTGTTTGGCTCGGGTACGCTGACCTTTTTGGCCATCGTTGCCGTATTCGGTACTGCGATGGACTATGTGGCGGGTGCGCTGGGTGCAAAATATACCGGCGCAAGTAAAACCGCGGTTTGGGGTGCGTTTATCGGCGGCATCGTTGGTGCATTTTTCTCCATTCCCGGCTTGTTGCTCGGCCCGTTGACCGGTGCGGCCATTGGCGAATTTATCGCACGCAAAGACACTTGGCAGGCAGGCAAAGTCGGTATCGGTACGTTTATCGGCTTCATCATCGGTACCGTGGCCAAAATCGGCTGCGCCTTGACCATTGCACTGACTATCCTGTTTGTTTGGTTAGCCTCATTCTTCTAAACAAAAAATATTAAAGGCCGTCTGAATTTCAAGCATTCAGACGGCCTTTTTATTTCATGGTTTATTTGCCGCAGCAGGCTTTGTACTTCTTACCGCTGCCACACGGGCAAGGATCGTTGCGCCCCACTTTTTCGCCTTCACGGCGTACGGTTTGCGGCTTATTGATGATGGCCTGCCAGTACCAGTAAATATCAAGCAGGACATGCGGCAAATCAGATTCCAGCTGGGTCAGCTCTTTTTCATTCAGATGCAAGATGACTTCGCCGTTTTCCCCATCGTCATAGATACCGCCCAAAGCCATAATCGGATAGAACAAATCTTCAAACTCTTCCTGATCGACTGCTTCAAACCAATCGGTAGGCACAATATCCAGTGCGTAAAGATAAGCGTTACACCAAGTGTAGAAATCCGGATTGCCGGCTTCATCTTCATAAAACCACAAATCAGGCAAAATCTTCTCGTTGAGCTTCATGCGCATATCAGCGGCCATTGCCATTACCAAACGCTCGATTTCGGTGCGCTCTTTAGCATCAAACAAAGATTCTTCACCCAAAATCTCAGGCAGCCAGTTGGTCGGGTTCAAAGCATCCGGACCGCTCAATAAAGCCATCATAAAACCTTGAACCTCATCACAACGCATGGTGTTGTGGGCTTCGGATTTGGCATCCAGCAATTCCATCAACCGGCTGCGTGCCGCTTCATCAAAAGTCAGTATTTGCATTTTTGTTCCTTAAAATAAAATCGTATTATTGTTTTCAGACGGCCTGGGCATGGATACGCTGCCGCATTTGTTCAAACAGACAAACCGTCGCCGCCATCGCGACATTCAAGGATTCGGTTTGCCCCAACATAGGAATTTTGACACAGGCATCGGCCTTCTCTTTTACCGTTTCGCTCACGCCGCTGCCTTCGTTGCCAAACACCCAAGCACAAGGTTGACTGAGGTCCATTTCATACAAACCGATATTGCGCCCGCCCAAGGCAGTTGCCCAAATTTGATGCTGATACGTTTCCATCCAAGCGGATAATTCCACTCGGCTGAAAATAGACAGCAGAAAATGCGCGCCCATCCCCGCTCGCAACACTTTGGGCGACCAGATATCCACGGAATCATTGCCGCACACAATTTGCTTGACTCCTGCCGCCGCCGCGCTGCGCAAAATTGTGCCTGCATTGCCGGGGTCTTGTACCCGCTCCAATACCACGCAATCGCCGTCTGAAGGCAAGTCTGCCTGTTTCGGAATATCAATCCAAGTCATCACATCATCGGCATCAGTCAGACTGCTGATTTTAGACAGCGCTTCGTTACCGACCCAAGTAATCAATCCCTCATCCAACTGTGCCGTAATTTCTTGAATTTCAGGATGTTGCTGTTTCTTTTCAGGCAGGTAAACCTGTTTGGGCGTACCGCCGCTTTGCAAATAAGTTTGCAGCAGATGTACGCCTTCCAATACGGTTTCACCGCTTTCGCGCCTTGCTTTGGCCTGCATCAGCAGACGGAATAAATGTTTGAGCTGTTCGTTTTGAGCAGAGGTAATCAGTTTCATGGAACGCATTATAACTGTTTTGACTTCGTTGAAGCTATGCTTTCAGACGGCCTGACGGTTTTGCTTTGGAAATAAAAAACCCTTGCAATAAAGCAAGGGTTTTACATGATTTCATTTTTTACTGCACAACAGTCTGCTGCTCATTTTGCTGCTCGGTGCGGACAGTAGGACGGTTTTCAAGTTTACCGTCTTTTGCCGCATTCGGCACAACAGTCTCGCCAGGCTCGGAAGCCGCTTTATCAACAGGCGTACCGCTTACCGGAATGATATTTTGGGCAGGCTGAGTATTAGACTTCTCTGCAACTGGCATAGCGTCACGAGAAGTTTGCGGTGTAAATTGCCATACTGCAACAGCAATCGCACACACACTGGCAGCAGCTGCGAAGAATTTGAAGAAGCCGCTATTAGCCGCTTCACGCTGAGCATATTTTTCCTGTTTGCCTTCAGCTTCGGCTTGAGGCACTGTAAATGCTTTGCTTTGCATGGTTTCACCGGCAACACTTGCCGCTGCACCCTGACGGATACAGTCGCCGATAATGTGGTACTCATGCCAAGCGCGCATAGCTTCCTCGTCTGCCAATACGGCATCCAGCATCTCATCAGTCAATGCTTCACCGTCCATCAATGCAGACACATACTCCAATGCTTTATTTGTTTTTTCGTTCATTTTTATTACCACCTTTGATCTTCAGAAGTATCCAACAGCGGCCGCAAATCTTTTGCAATCAGTTCACGCGCTCTGAAAATACGCGAACGTACAGTACCTATCGGACAATCCACTACCCGAGCTATTTCTTCGTAAGACAAGCCATCCATTTCCCTAAGCGTAATGGCTTGACGCATATCGTCTGGCAGTTGCGCAATGCTTGCTTCGACGGTCTGCAAGATTTCCCGATTCATCATTTCAGCTTCCGGCGTATGGTAATCCGCAACCTGATCGGTTAAATCAAGAACATCTCCCTCCTCATTGGCTGCCTCCGAGCTGACAAAAAACTGGCGACCCGAAGTGGTCAGGAAATTCTTTGCCGTATTGATACCGATACGGTACAGCCATGTATAAAACGCACTCTCACCGCGAAAATTAACCAGCGCACGATAAGCCCTAATCATTGCCTCTTGGGTTACATCGTGCACTTCATGCTCATCCTGAATAAAACGGGAAATCAGTCTGTTTAGCCGACGCTGATACTTGGACATCAGCATCTCGAATGCCTTATGGTCACCTTTCTGCGCGCGCTCCACCAAAACTTGATCTATTTGGCGATCGTTCATACCCAACCTTTAATCGTTTTACTGCTTTAAACCAAAAAATAGTAAAGCGTGCTGTGCACAATAAAGACAGCATCGCTTTGAAATAGTTCCACAAGATTACATTTAATCGCAAAAGTTTATTCGTGCATATACTCTAACATAGGCTGTATTGCTTATTATATATACACTTAGCACAAGTAGTTAAATTACTAATACTTACTAAATTTACAGTTAGTCTCTTTGCTTTTCTGCTATATATTTGACCAACTTTTCATGAACAGGCAGATAGCCTTCCCCTATTTGAACATCGCTTCCCACCCGAAGATTAACAACAGCAAGGCACTTGTTGCCCATACTTAGGATAATCGGCCAATAATTACGGACGAGTGGCACAATATGACACTCTTGCAATAGTTTTTCGACTGATTTTTCCCTCTGTCCCGACTGAAGCACATCACCTTTGGCCACACTTCTAAGTACCGCCGGCTTCTCCAACTCCTCTGCCGACAAACCTCCCTTAAACGGTAATAAAACAAAACCATTTTCGAGCAAAATATCTTTCAGACGGCCTCGAACTTCCCTGCCATTACACCAAGGCAGTTTTTGAAACTCACTTTCCTGACAAACAAACAACTTGTCTCGATATGCGACCAGTTCCCCATCTGGCAAATTCAACTGCGCCTGATCAGCGGTTTCCAACACTCGGGCAAAATCGGCAATACTGTGATAAGAAGGCAATGATTCTGTTTGCTTTCGCAAAAAATACCAAAGCAGCCGACGACGCAAAAGCGGCGTACATTTCCGCCACAGACTGATGCTGAATATTTCGTTTGGACTGATGCGCTGATATTCAGACTCAATCAATTCATCTAAAAGCTGCAAATCTTCCTGCAATAATCGAACATTGGCACAAATTTGCCGCTCAAAATTCGGAATACGTTGCTGCCATTGCGGTAAAGCCTGATTCCTCATCCAATTGCGTAAATAGCCGGAGTCTTCATTACTTTCGTCTTCAACAAAAGATAATCCCCACTGTTGCGCATACTCAGCCAATTCCTGACGAGAAAATGCCAAAAGTGGTCGCCAGATTTGAATTTCTTCATTTAAATTACGCCATACAGGCATGGCTGCCATACCGCGTAATCCGCCCCCGCGCACAGCCGACAACATAAATGTTTCGATTTGATCATTGTGGTGATGGGCCAAAACAATAATTTTCCTCAGGCCGTCTGAAAATGCCTGATATCGGGCAGCCCTAGCTGCCGCTTCCAAACCTTTTCCTTGGTTTTGCACATTAACGCGGCACACCCGCAAGGCAACATCCAGACGCTGACAATAATCCTGACAAAATTTTGCCCAACTGTCGGCATTGGTGCTTAAACCGTGATGAACATGAACGGCACGCAAATCAAAATGGCGAAATTCGCGCATCCGATGCAAAAGATGCAGCAGGACGACAGAATCTAATCCGCCACTCAAGCCAACTTCAAAAACAGTATGGTTCGGCAAATCAGGAAAAGCTGTTTGAAAACTTTTAAATAGGGAATCAGGGGATACTTGCGACATTTCAGACGGCCTGAAATTGTGAATGACTCAAAAATAGAACACAAAAAAAGCAAGCAGCGACATCTGCTTGCTTTTTCAGCAGTCAAACTTATTTATCGGTAAATTTACCGTAAGCCATGATGCGGTCAAAACGGCGAGAAAGCAAGTCAGGCATGGTCATACTTTGCGCTTCGCTTAATTGCTGCTCCAAAACGGTTTTAACGTTTTTCATCGTGGTTTCAAAATCACGGTGTGCGCCGCCCAAAGGCTCATCAATCACTTTGTCGATGACATCCAATTCTTGCAGGCGTTTGGCGGTAATACCCAATGCTTGCGCGGCATCTGCTGCTTTTTCAGCAGTTTTCCAAAGAATAGAGGCGCAACCTTCGGGAGAAATCACCGAATAAGTCGAGTATTGCAGCATATTAACATAGTCGCCGACAGCCACTGCCAACGCGCCACCCGAACCACCTTCGCCAATGATGGTGCACAATACCGGCACATGCAGGCGGGTCAGTTCGTACAAATTACGGCCGATGGCTTCAGACTGGCCGCGTTCTTCTGCACCAATGCCCGGATACGCGCCTGGTGTATCGACAAAGGTCATAACTGGAATATTGAATTTTTCGGCAGTCTTCATCAAGCGCAATGCCTTACGGTAACCCTCAGGACGCGGCATACCGAAATTACGGCGGATTTTTTCTTTGGTATCGCGACCTTTTTGATGGCCGATAACCATCACGCTTTGGCCGTTGAAACGCGCCAAACCGCCGACAATGGCATGATCGTCAGAATAATGGCGTTCGCCATGCAACTCTTCAAAATCGGTAAAAATACCGTTGATGTAGTCCAAAGTATAAGGACGTTGCGGATGGCGGGACACTTGTGAAATTTGAGCCGGAGTCAGCTTGCTGAAAATTGACTTGGTCAACTCGCTGCTTTTCTTTTGCAGTCTGGCAATCTCGTCGGAAATATCAACGGCAGATTCGTCTTGTACGAATCGCAACTCGTCAATTTTATTGGTTAATTCGGCGATGGGTTGTTCGAAGTCCAAAAAAACGGGTTTCATAAAACAAAGCTCTCGGTAACGGTTGCTGACATGATACGCTAATCAGACGTATTTGACAGCATTTCTCAAAGGGAAACTGCCATCTTTTGCAATAAAAAATCTTTCAGACGGCCTTTAACAAAGAAATAGTATATCTGCACTAAACTCATGAAGTGCCGTATCTTATGATAAACTTCAATTCAGTTCAATCATTTCAAACAGGCTATGAAAAACGATCATGACAATTCGTCCATGCGCTTGGACAAATGGCTTTGGGCCGCGCGCTTTTTCAAGACCCGCGCGCTGGCACAAAAACATATTGAGCTGGGCAGGGTTTTGGTAAACGGCTCAAAGGTGAAAAACAGCAAAAATATTTCTGCCGGCGACACCATCGACATGACTTTGAACTCCCTTCCCTACAAATTCAAAGTTGCCGCGCTCAATCATCAACGCCGACCGGCACCGGAAGCGCGTTTACTCTACGAAGAAGACATGAAAACGGCTGCCGAACGCGAAGCTCAAAAACAGCTCGACCAAGCCAGCCGCATCAGTGCCGCTTATCCGGACGGACGCCCAACCAAACGCGACCGCCGCCAGCTTGACCGTATGAAACGCGATAGCTGGTAAGCGTCGAATCCATTATTTCAGACGGCCCCATATCCATGCCGTCTGAAAACCAAAAACAGGCAGGACATCCTGCCTGTTTTTTATTTGTAATGATTAAAATTTATATTCTAACTGACCACGAATAACGTTTACATCCTGCTTATCCGTGCCGACAGTAGGTGTAACCTGTTTACCGGCCAAATAGAAGCCTTTGAGTTTCCAGTTTTTCCAAGGAATATAGGTCGCACCGATTTGCACGCCTTGGACGTTTTTGCTGTAATCCTCAACAGAAGAGACACCGGACAACAAACCGACACGGCGGTAGTTCAAGAATACGTCGTAAGAATTGCGGACGTTCCAGTCGGCCAATTTATAGCGTACTTCAGTGAACACGCCATCATTTTTAATTTTTTGTCCGGCATCATTATAGGCTTTGATATTGGACTTGCTGACTGCGGCCATCCAATGCCAATCGTCATTAAACTTGATATCCGTACCGATTTCTCCAAAGACCGCATTTTTCTTCGCACCGCGTACATCGATGTCTTTCATGTAGCTGACCGTTGCGCCGACGTTGATATTCTCATTTACAGGCAACACGCTTTGAACTGCGGCAAAATGTCTGCGACGGCCACCAATGCCCCATGTGTTGTCGTTTAGATTGCCAGTACGGCGGCCCGCATAGATTTTGGTAGGCAGGGTTTTATTGTCGAAGAAGATTTCGCCGCCGGTTACTTCGGTATCCCATACGCGGCCGTATGAAGAGAACGCACCAAATTTACCGACACGCGCTTTAATATTGTTGTACAAAGTACCTTCGGCATACAGTTTATTCACCGGCACATCATGATCGCCGTTGAACTTACCGGTTTCCAAATCGATATTCGGCTC
>NZ_JBQCVF010000078.1:0-6296 GCF_051962515.1 Neisseria sp. P0009.S007
GGCGGTGTTTTTTGGCGGCCGGCGGCTTTGGCGTAGGCATCGAAATCGACGGAGACGACTTTGCCTTTGCGGACGGTCAGCCAAGTGCGGTCGCTCAGGTCTTTGCCTGCATCAAGTTGGGCTTGTGCGGATTTGGCAATTAAACCGGCAATATGGTTTTTAAAGCTGCCGTTGCCTTGGGCGTCCAGTGTCAGGGGTTTGCCTTCGGGGGATTTCAGGTTCAGGCTGTTGAGGTATGCGGGGTATAGGGGTTTGAGGAGGTCGGACAGTTTTTTCTCGTCATCGGTCAGCGTGCCGGCGACCAGCTCGCGTTTGACGCGGTAGTCGAGCATGGAAATGTTCATTTTTTTGTAGTCGTTGATACCGTTGAACTGCCATTCGTAAGCCATATCGGCATGGTCCAAATCGGTAATCGGGCAGTAGGAGGATACGGCGAAAACTTTGTCGCTGCCGTCTGCCGCACCTAAGGCTTTGAGGTGGTTTTCGTAATCTTTTTGGTCGGCTGTTGCGCCTAAGAGGGTGGACATCGCGCCACCTGCGCTTGTGCCGTTGGAAATAATTTTTTCGGCATCGCCGAGCATAACTTTGTCGTTGGCTTTAAGGTAACGGACGGCGGCTTTCAAATCAACGATGGCGGCAGGTGCTTTGCCGGTGGGTTCTGTCCGGCCGCGTGCGCCAGGGGATGCGACGACGTAGCCTTTGGAGAGGGCAACCAGGGCGGCGTTAGGCGATTTTTGGCCGTCTTCAGGCTCGCCGCGTTTGCCTTCTAAAGCGGGTTTGCCCGGTTCGGCAGGCATATATCCGCCGATTTGGTTGGGCAGGAAAATCGGTGCGGTTTCGGCGTTGAAACCGTCTATCTTGCCGCCGTTGTAATAGGCTTCGGGTACATAAATATTGATGATTTCGTAACGGGTATCGACAGGATTGCGGACGTAAACCACGCCTTCGTAAGCGCGGAATTTGATGGCTTGACCGTTCACTTCGATGCTTTGTTCGGTGTATTTTTGTTTGGAGAAGTCTAGGTCGTAGGTGTCTGTGGTTTTGACGGAAGCGCAGGCGCTCAATCCCAGCGCGACAGAAACGGATAAGAGGGTTTTGTTTAGGGCGTTCATCATCATACTTTCTGAAGAGGTAAGCGGATATGATAACGAATACTTAGGCCGTCTGAAACGCCAAGTCGGGTTTCAGACGGCCTGATTTTTTTGTAGCGTTATGTAGTGTTGTACGTTACGTTGTAAAGTAATATTGGCTTAAATCTCATCTATTTGATAAATATGAATTTAATAAGACATTATGCCTTAAAAAATCTATTTATCCGGTATCTGTAAAAGTTTGAATCTGTCTTGTAAATCAGTAAGCAGGTGTGGCGGTATTTATGCTTGATTCGCGGATTCAACGTACTTGTCAGAACGTTTTGCTCAATTCGACAAACATTTTGGTTTTGCCGTATTCGTAGAACTTGTCGTTGCTCCATGTTTTGTTGTGGGCAATGGTCAGGCGCGGGGTGATGCCTTTGAAATGGAGGGCGCGGTGCCATACGCTCAGGGAGGCGGAAGCTTCTTTGTCGCGGCGGTTTTGTTCGTTGCTGAAGAAGCCGGGGGCTTGGTAACGGCGTTGGGCGGCGCTGAGGCGTAGGACGGTGGAGAGGCCTTTGGGCCATTCTTGTCCCCATGTGGTGCGCAGGGCGTAGCGGTTGAAGCTGTCGCCTTTGTCGTCGCGGTTGCGTTCGCGGTAGAGGTCGATACCGGCCACCCAGTATTGGCGCGCGTTGCGGTAGTAAACGATGGAGTTGCTGAGCAGTTGGCTGGTGTTGTTGGAATGCTCGCGGCGGCTGTTTTTCAGACGGCCTGCTTCAAATGCGCTGAGGGTTTGCAGCTTGGGTTGCCACCAATGGTTGTAGTGGAGGCGTACGCCGTTGGTGTAGGTGTAGGGGTCATTGCCGTAGAAGCGGCGCTCGTGGAACGGGGTAATGCCGATATCGTTGCGCTGGTCGGCATAGCCGATGCCTGCCGAGAAACGTGTGGTGAGGTCGTTGTAGTTGGTGTGTTTGGGGTAGATTTTGCCGTAATGGTCTGCGCCAGCCGTGGCATAGAAGCCGTGTGGCAACGACCATTTTTTTTCTGCACCGATTTGGTAGTGGACGGCGGTGGCATCGATGGGTTCGGGGAATGTCCAGCCTCGGAAGCAGTCGTCGGGATAGGCAAGGCGCACGGCGCGGCATTGTTCGTCGCTCAGGTGGTTGCCAAGACGGCGTTGACCGGGAGCTTGGTTGATGTTTTGCTCGCGCGTGATGTTCAAGCCGGCGTTGAATTGCCATGAGTCGCGTTCGCGCAGGGCTTTGCGGTAGGTTTCGATGCGTTCTTGCAAGGCGGGCGGGAGGGATTCGGTTTGCAGTTTGTCAAACTGGTCGGCCGCAGCTTCGTTTTGTTTGTCTTCAAACAAGGCGGTTGCAAGCTGCCAGCGGACGGCGGAGGCATCGGGCTGCTCGGCGATAAAGCGGCGGTAATGGCCGACAGCTTCGGCGGCATGCCCTTCGGATTGGGCAAGCAAACCTTTGGCATAGCGCGCCATGGCGCGGTCGTGTTCGGGCCATTGTTCGTAAATGGGCAAAACGGCTTTGATGCCGGGGATGTTGTGGGCGACGACGGCGGAATACATGGCGCGTGCCAGCAATTCGGTGTTGGCAAGCAGGATGTCGGCATCGACGTTGATGATTTTTTCAGACGGCCTGTTTGTCTGCTCGGCAGGGATATTGTGCGCTTCGGGTTGTTGGGGTTCGGCAGTGTTGACTTGAAGCTCGGGTTTTACATCAGGCGGCACATCGGCGGCGTGAAGGGAAAGGGGAAGGATGGCGAGGAGGAACAGACGTTTTCTCATGGCAATGTTGGGGATGTTATCGGTATAAGTGGGCAGATTGTACAATGTTTTGAGTCGGAAATTTTGCAAACCGAGTGCCATTTTATCTGATAAAGACGACAAAAGGCCGTCTGAAACCTGATGGGATTTCAGACGGCCTTTGTTTGCGAGTCGGATTTAGTTTTTGTCCAAGTCCAAATCGGCTTTGTATTCGATGCGGCCTTGGCCTTTGTCTTCGATGGAAACGTCCAGCTCTTGTTTGCCGCGTTTGAATTTCAGATCGGCATCGTCGTGTTTGATTTCAGATTCAACCACATGGAAACCTTTGCTGCGCGCGTGGGCGATCACTTTTTTGGCCAAGGAAGGAATGGAATTGCGTTGGCCGGAAAGTTCGGCTTCGTATTCAAATTCGCCGTCGCCTTGATGATCGGCTTTGATGGTGTGCGCGCCATCCGGACGGTAAATTTCGGAAGGCAGCGGGGAGGCGAATGCCGTGGCGGAGAAAAGAGCCAAAATGCCGGTGGCCAGTAACGATTTTGCTTTGGTCATCGGTTTTCCTTTCTGAAAAGGGTTTTGAGAACGAAATCATCTTATCGGCATGCCTGAGGGGGCGGCAAGCGGATAAACCTGATTTTACGCGCGGCTACATGATTTGTTTGGAGGACGTTGATTCTTTGCTTTGGGCTGGTGTTTGCTTGCAGAAAAATGCTGCTGGAAAGACTTAGCCGAGGTGGAATAATTCGCCGCCGTGCGCCTTCAGCCATTGTTCGGCTTGGTCGACATGCGGCGTGAGCGAGTGGGTTAGAGCCCAAAATGCAGGGCTGTGGTTGGGATGGCGCAGGTGGGAGAGTTCGTGCAGGCAGACGTAGTCGGCGACATATTCGGGCGTGCCGATGAGCCGCCAGTTGAGGCGGATGCCGGTGGTGTGGCGGCAAACGCCCCAGAAGGTTTTGGCGTTGGAAAGGGAAATGGCGCTCGGGGTCAGGTGGGTGGTTCGGATATGGCCTTCGAGGCGCGGTAGCAGATATTCGTGCGCACGCTCGTGCAGGAAGCGGCGCAAATGGGTAAGTTGGGCGGCGGTTTCTTTTTCGGGCAACAGAATTTCAGACGGCCTGATTTGGATGTGGTTTGCTGCGTGGACGGACAAGGCCGTCTGAACGCCTTGATACCAAATCCATTCGGGAAGCGTGTCTGTAGGTGTTTGCCGAGCCGGTGTTTTGTTTAGGGTACGGCGCAGGATGGCTTCGTTGTCGTTCAGCCATTGGGTAAAGGTGCGCTGGGTAACAAACGGAGGGATATTGATGCTGACGGTATCGGCGGAAACGGGGCGCAAGATGAGGTTTTTCTTGGCACTGCGTTTGAGCTGGATATGAATGGTGAGGCCGTCTGAAAGGGTATGGGTATGGAGGTGGGGCATGATGTTGAGAAAAATATTGGACGGCATGGAAAGGGCGGGTATAGCGGCCCACCCGATGGAATGATTTATTTGGTTTTGGGCGCGAACGGGCCTTGTCCGGTAATCAGGGGCTGTTGGCTTTCGATCCATTGCTCGCATTGAGCCATGAGTTCGGCTTCATTGCCGTTGTTGTGGGCAATGGGTTTGCCGATGATGACGCTGACCGTGCCGGGGTATTTGAGGAAGGAATTGCGCGGCCAAAACTCGCCGCTGTTGAGCGCGACGGGGACGATGTCCATCTCAAACATTTTTGCCATGCGCGCGCCGCCGAGCTTATAGCGGCCTTTTTCGCCGGGCGGCAGGCGTGTGCCTTCGGGGAAAATGGTAATCCAATAGCCTTCGTTTTTACGCGCAAGGCCTTGTTCTAAGAGTTGTTTGTTGGCTTCGCGGCTGTTGCTGCGGTCGATGCCGATGGTTTTGACCAGCTTCAAGCCCCAGCCGAAGAAAGGGATTTTGAAGAGTTCGCGTTTGGCAACATAGACTTGCGGCGGAAAAATCTCTTGCAGGGCGAGGGTTTCCCAGCCGCTTTGGTGTTTGGCGCAAATAATGGCAGGGTGGTCGGGAATGTTTTCCGCGCCGCTTAAGGTGTAGTTCAAACCGATGATGTGCTTGAGTGACCAGTTGAGGATGCGCACCCAAATTTGCGCCATTTTGTGTGCGCCGCCTTGGAAGGGCAGGGCAAGCAGCATAAAGGGGAACAGCAAAATAATGCTAGAGGAAAGGATGAGCCAGTAAATCAGGTTGCGGATAATCAGCATATCTGGGAAAAGTCTGTCGTTTGAAGGCCGTCTGAACGCCGTTGTCGGCTGGTTTCAGACGGCCTTGTCGTTTATAGGATGGCTTGCGCGGCTTCTTCGATTTGTGTGTTTTCACGCATGATGTATTGCGAGAAAGCGAGCAGGTTGTCGAAGACTTGGGTGTGTTCGGGCAGTTCTTGCTCGTGTTTGGCCAGTGTTTTTTTGCCTTTGCCGGTCAGGACGAGCGCGGATTTGCCGCCTGCGGCATCAATGGCTTGCAGGTCGCGCAGGCTGTCGCCGACCAGCCAGGTTTCGGCGGCATTGGCCTTGAAGCGTTCGATGATGTCGATAATCATGCCGGGCTTGGGTTTGCGGCATTCGCAGTTGTCGGCGGCGGTGTGCGGGCAAAACCAAATGCCGTCGATGGTACCGCCTGCTTGAACGGCAAGGCGGTGCATTTTTGCGTGCATTTCAGTCAGGTCTTGCACGGTAAAGTATTTGCGGCCGATACCGGATTGGTTGGTGGCCACGGCGATGGTGTAGCCTGCCTGCGTTAAAAAGGCGATAGCATCCATGCTGCCTTCGATGGGAATCCATTCGTCAACGGATTTGACGAAATCGTCGCGGTCTTGGTTGATGACGCCGTCGCGGTCGAGGATGATGAGTTTCATGGTTTGGGCTCTTATTTTTCTGCTTTCAAACTGCTTTTCCATTTTTCAAAGGCCGTCTGAAAAACGGGTGTCAGTTTGGCGAAGGTTTCCGGGGTGTTTTTGACGTGGTAGAAGCCGCCGAGCGAGGGCGTGTCGAGGGCGAGGACGTAGTCTTCCATAAATGCGCCGTAGCCGTCTTCTTCGTCGGTGTAGTAGAACTCGGTAAACCGTTGGCCGAGTTCGGTAAAGTCGTCCGCTGTCAATGCGCCGTCCATGTGTTTGAGCAGGAAGTGCCGTCCGCTGATTTTGCCCGAGGTCATGGCGGCGAAGTCGGCTGCGGTTTCGGGGGCGGTTTGCCAGACGGGGTTGACGAGGCCTGCCTGCGCCGCCCACTGCCAGTACATGCCGATGTGGGTGGCGGCGTTTTCGGGCGGGAGCTGGTCGGGATAGTCTTCGTCGAGATGGAAACGGATATTGTCGTACATGGACGGTGTTCGTTGGGGGGAAAGGGGATATTGTAGCGGAAAATAATGAATTAGGCCGTCTGAAAGAGGGTGTTTCAGACGGCCTTAAGGGAATTTAACCTTTAAATACGGG
>NZ_JBQCVF010000078.1:6396-10495 GCF_051962515.1 Neisseria sp. P0009.S007
ATTTTGGCATCGGCAATCAGGCCGCCGGTTGCCCAAATAAAGGTCAATACCATGCCGCCGATGAGGATGCTGGTGAAGCGGTCAACCAAGCGTGCGGATGCCCAAACGCAAAAGGCGAGAATGCCGAAAAAGACGAGTTGGCCGATGGTGAGCGAAATTTCGCCGCCTACCGCGCTGCCGATGCCTTTGGCGGTCAGGTCGCCGCCGACGAAGATGTAGGCGTAGGTGAGCAGGTATAAAACGAAAGCGACGGCAACGCCGTTGATGACGTTCCAAGCCGGGCCGAGCAGGTCTTTAACCATAGTGTCGAAGCTGGCGCCGTGCGGATAATGGGTGTTGACTTCCAAAATCATCAGGCCGCTGGAGAGCATGGAAAACCAGGTGTACAGCAACACGGCCAGCGAGCCGGTAAACCATACGCCGGAGGTGGCGGTCGGGTTGGCAAGCATGCCTGCGCCGATAACCGTACCGGCGATAATCATCGCTCCGCCGAATAGGGATGGGGTTTTGGTTGACATTGTTTATCTTTCTTCTAGAAATGCGTGGCTGCCATTATGCCGTAAAGTGTAAGAAAAGGTAAAGCAAAGGCCGTCTGAAAACCCGATTGTCGTTTTCAGACGGCCTTTGATGTGTATAAACGCAACTGATTAAATCAATTTTCGCAGTTTCAATTCGTTTTTCAGATACGCGTAATAAACCGGCGCGACGATGATGCCGCCGATGCCGAAAATGCGTTCAAAGACGACCATCGCCACCAGCAATTCCCATGCGCTGGATTCGATTTCCGAGCCGATGATTTTGGCGTTGAGGAAATATTCGAGCTTGTGGATGACAACGAGGAAAACCAGCGATGCGAGTGCGACGTAAAGCGATGCGCCGAGGCTCAAAATAATAATGATGGTGTTGGAAATCAGGTTGCCTGCCACCGGAATCAGGCCGACGATAAAGGCGATGATCAGGACGGTCATTTTAAACGGCAGGTCAACGCCGAACAGCGGCAAAACCAAGTAAAGGTACAGGCCGGTCAGGAAGGTGTCGATCAGCGAGATTTTGACTTGGGCGAGGAACACGCGCTCAAAGCTGGTTTCAAAATTGACGATGCGCCGCATCAATTCGGCTTTAAACAGCGGCATTTTATGGCGGTTTTTGCGCATTTCCAGGCGGTGGAAACTGAGCATGGCGCCGATGATGATGCCGATGAGGATGTACACGAAGGACGTGATGCTGTTTTTACTGATACGGGTCAGCGCGGCGCGGTATTCTTCAATCAGCTTGATTGCCGAGGCTTTGATTTCGGCCATATTGTTGGGCAGCATATTGAGAATGGCAGCAGGCAGGTCTTGGCTGTTTTTGGTGTCTTCCAAAATCGCCGCCAGCTTGGCCAGCATAAAGCCGACGTGGCCGCCATGTATCAGGTGGTAAATGCCCAAAGACATCATCGCAATGATGCTGAATACGATGGCCAGCGTCAGCGTGGTGGAAATTAGGTTGATATTGTGCGCATTGAGCGACTTATGCAGCCGCGTGTTGCGCGGTAAAACACGGCGGCGGAGTTTGAGGATGACGCCGTTGGTGCGCGTAATAAAGATATAGGTCAGGATAACCGACAGCAGCAGCGGCAGAAAATGGTAGTGCAAGACAATCAGCAAGGCCAAGCCCATCAGGATATAGGAAGCGTTGCGGAAAGTCGGGTTGTCGGCGTGGGAAGAGAGTAAGGACATGTGAAGCCAATAAGGTAAAAAGCAAAAAAACAGGTCAGGCCGTCTGAAAAATCATGTTCAGACGGCCTAACTTAATGACAGTGATTAGTCGTGTAATGAGGCCGCGTGTACCGTGTTTTCCAACAAAGTGGCAATCGTCATCGGGCCGACGCCGCCGGGAACAGGCGTAATCATGGATGCGCGTTCTTTAGCGACATCAAACTCCACGTCGCCGCACAGGCTGCCGTCGTCCAAGCGGTTGATGCCCACATCGATAACGACTGCGCCGGGTTTGACCCATTCGCCTTTAACGAAATTCGGAATGCCTACGCCGACCACCAAAATATCTGCGGCGGCAACTTCATCGGCAAGGTTTTGCGTGGCGCTGTGGCAAATGGTTACCGTCGCGCGGGACAGCAGCAATTCCAACGCCTGTGGGCGGCCGACAATATTGGACGCGCCGACGACGACCGCTTTTTTGCCTTTCGGGTCGATGCCGTAGGCTTCCAACAAAGTCATCACACCTTTGGGTGTGCAAGGGCGCATCAGCGGCATTTTGACGACCAGGCGGCCGACGTTGTAAGGGTGGAAGCCGTCCACATCTTTATGCGGCTCGATACGCTCCAAAACCGCTTGGCTGTCGATGTGTGCCGGCAGCGGCAGTTGCACCAAAATACCGTCGACGGCAGGGTCGCCGTTCAATTCGTCCACCAGTTTCAGCAAATCGTCTTGCGTGGTTTCAGACGGCAGCTCATAAGAGCGCGATTCGATGCCGCTTTTTTGGCAGGCCAGTTTTTTATTGCGTACATAAACCGCGCTAGCAGGGTCGTCGCCAACCAATACCACCGCCAAGCAAGGCGTGTGCAAACCTTTTTCCTGACGCGCTTTTACCGCCTGCGCGACCGCCTCGATGCGTTGCTGGGAGATTTTTTTTCCGTCTATAAGTTGTGCAGCCATGATTTTTCCTCCTCAATAGGGATAAATATTGCGTTTAAATTATCGCATTTTTCAGACGGCCTGACACAAAAGAGTAGCCCTGATTGTGAAGCATAAAAATAAATAACGATTAAAAATAATAGGATAATCAAAAAATGAAAAAATAAAGCAAAGTAGGTGTTGACCGGGCTGAAAAGGGTCTGTATAGTTCAGGTCTTCAGTCGGGGCGTAGCGCAGCCCGGTTAGCGCATCTGCTTTGGGAGCAGAGGGTCGTGAGTTCGAATCCCACCGCCCCGACCACAAAATTCTTAGCACGAATCGGCATGAGCGCCCGTAGCTCAACCGGATAGAGCACCGACCTTCTAAGTCGGGGGTTACAGGTTCGATTCCTGTCGGGCGTGCCAATTTTTACGGTGGCTGTAGCTCAGTTGGTAGAGCCCTGGATTGTGATTCCAGTTGTCGTGGGTTCGAGCCCCATCAGCCACCCCAGATGAAAGCCTGCATATTGTATGCAGGCTTTTTTCCGTTTATACCCGAATTTTACTTCAGATTTAATTGGGTTTCAAAAAAGTATTTATCAAACCGTTTCATCATGGCATCGGCAAAAATGGTGTTTGCTGTGTTATCAAATATCAATGAATACGCAGTCAAGCCCGAATATTGTACCGTTCGGTATCTTTTTATGGCGTTTCGCCGTTATCCTTTATAATACCCCGATTATTTTCTGTTTCATTCCCAAAGGAACCGCATCATGTCCGAATGGTCAGCTCCAGAATTCGAATCCAAAATCTGTCCGCCCGAAAAGCTGGCGGAGCGTTTGGCGGCATTGCCCCGTCCGCTGGTGTTTACCAACGGCTGTTTCGATATTCTCCATAGGGGCCATGTAACGTATCTGGCGCAGGCGCGATCGGCCGGTGCGACTTTGGTATTGGCGTTGAATACCGATGCTTCGGTGCGCCGTCAGGGCAAAGGGGACGACCGTCCGATTAATCCTTTGGAAAACCGCGCGGCAGTGGCAGCGGCATTGGCGAGCGTGGATTTGGTCACATGGTTTGATGACGATACGCCGGCCGCGCTGATTGAAATGGTCAAACCCGATGTATTGATTAAAGGCGGCGATTGGCCTGTGGATAAGATTGTCGGTGCGGCCGAGACGTTTGCGCGTGGTGGCAAAGTATTTTCGATTCCGTTTTTACACCAGACTTCGACCACCAAAACTTTGGCGAAAATCCGCGAAGCCGGAGGAGGCGAATGACGGATTTGAACAGCCGCCATTGGGCCTTGCTCGCCGCGCTTTCAGACGGCCTGCCGCAACACGTTTCTCAGTTGGCGCGAGTGGTTGGGATGAAGCCGCAACAATTAAACGGATTCTGGCAGCAGATGCCGGGCCATATCCGCGGTTTGCTGCGCCAGCATGACGGGCAATGGCGCTTGGTGCGCCCTTTGGCTGTGTTTGCCGAAGA
>NZ_JBQCVF010000079.1:0-5018 GCF_051962515.1 Neisseria sp. P0009.S007
GGTGACTCTCTGTACGGTGAAGAAGGTAAAGACTACCTGCAAGGTGGTGCCGGTAACGACTACCTGAACGGTGGTTCCGGCGCGGACATCATGCGCGGTGGCGACGGTAACGACGTTTACTTCGTTGACAATGCCAATGACCAAGTTATCGAGTACGGTAATGCACACGCCGGTATCGATACTGTCCGTACCGTTATCGACTACACGCTGACCGATCACGTTGAAAACCTGATTTTGCAAGGTATGCAAAACCTGAACGGTACTGGTAACTCTTTGAACAACAACATCGAAGGTAACGGCGGCAACAACCATCTGTACGGTTTGGCCGGCGACGACTGCCTGGTTGGTAAAGACGGTAACGACTACCTAGACGGCGGTGTCGGCAACGACATCCTGATCGGTGGTACCGGTAACGACACTTACTTCTTCGACAAAGGTTACGGTCACGACACTATCCGTGAGGAAAGCGGTAATGACACCTTGTTGTTCGGTAAAGGCGTTGCAGCTTCTGACGTATTGCTGAGCAAATCTGGTGCTAACCTGACTGTTTCTGTTGGTACTAACGACAGCATCACCATCGATGACTGGTTCACCGGTAACGATCACAAAGTTGAAAACTTCAAGTTTGCTGACGGTAGCACTTACCAAGTAACCGGCCACGGCGACTACTACTCTCTGTCTGCTGTGAACCAAATCCAAGATCAGACTCAGGCTCCTGCCATCTGATAGGATGATGGTTTTTAGGGTTTGTCCCTAAAATCAAAGTCTAAGGCCGTCTGAAACCGAGCTATAAGGTTTCAGATGGCCTTTATTTTGTAAACAATCTGACGAAAGATGCCAAATTGGGCTAAAATATCAAATTCTTCTGTTTACCAAAGAGATACCCGAAATGTCTGAAATCAGCTTGAAAAAAATCTACTCCGGCAAAGTCCGCGATTTGTACGAAATTGACGATAAATGTATGTTGATGGTTGCTTCCGACCGTCTGTCTGCATTCGATGTGATTTTGGATGATCCGATTCCGGGTAAAGGGGAGATTCTGACGCAGATTTCCAATTTTTGGTTTAAAAAACTGGCTCATATCATGCCTAACCATTTTACCGGCCAGACGGTTTACGATGTTTTGCCTGAAAACGAAGCCAAAGTTCTAGAAAAACGCGCCGTTGTGGCTAAAAAACTCACTCCGGTGAAAGTGGAGGCCATTGTGCGCGGTTATCTGGCAGGCAGCGGTTGGAAAGATTATCAAAAAACCGGTTCTGTCTGCGGCATTCAACTGCCTGAAGGTATGCAGGAAGCGCAGCAGTTGCCTGAAGTGATTTTTACGCCGTCGACCAAAGCCGCAGTCGGCGATCATGATGAAAACATCAGCTTTGAAGAATGCGAACGCATCATCGGCAAAGAGCTGGCGGCGGAAGTACGCGCCAAGGCGATTCAGCTTTACACGGAAGCGGCCGAATATGCCAAATTCCGCGGTATTATTATTTGCGATACCAAGTTTGAATTTGGTTTGGATGAAGAAGGTACGCTGACTTTGATGGATGAAGTATTGACGCCAGACTCCAGCCGTTTTTGGCCTGCAGACCAATACAAAGTCGGCACCAATCCGCCATCTTTTGACAAACAATTTGTCCGCGACTGGCTGGAGCAAAGCGGTTGGAACAAAAAAGCGCCTGCGCCTAAAGTGCCTGCCGATGTAATTCAGAAAACAGTCGAAAAATATCAGGAAGCATTGACTTTGCTGACTCAGGATTAATTTTTAAGTTTGAAGGCCGTCTGAAAGAGATATGTTTCAGACGGCCTTTTTATTGTATAAATACTGGATTTTAAGGATAGTTGCCTTTATAATCGAGAGTTGTTTTCAGCGACTGAAAGGCCGTCTGAAAGCTTGTTTATAACCTGCCGCACGGTCTGAAACCCTAACTATGCACATTCGGATTTTAGTGTGCATTATTAGTGTTTTAGCAGTGCGGTATTTTGAAAGGAACAATGATGTTCAATAAACACGTTAAGACCTTCCAATACGGTAATCAAACCGTTACTTTGGAAACCGGCGAAATCGCTCGCCAAGCCGCTGCTGCCGTTAAAGTATCTATGGGCGACACTGTTGTTTTGGTTGCCGTTACTACCAACAAAGAAGTGAAAGAAGGCCAAGACTTCTTCCCTCTGACTGTCGATTACCTCGAGCGTACTTACGCAGCAGGTAAAATCCCCGGCGGTTTCTTCAAACGCGAAGGCAAACAAAGCGAAAAAGAAATCCTGACCAGCCGTCTGATCGACCGTCCGATTCGTCCTCTGTTCCCTGAAGGTTTCTACCACGACATCCAAATCGTAGCGATGGTGGTGTCTGTTGACCCTGAAATCGATTCTGACATTCCTGCAATGCTGGGTGCATCTGCCGCGCTGGTGTTGAGCGGTGTACCGTTTGCCGGTCCGATTGGTGCGGCACGCGTGGGTTATGTAAACGGCGTGTACGTTCTGAACCCGACTAAAGCCGAATTGGCTAAATCACAATTGGACTTGGTTGTTGCCGGTACTTCTAAAGCCGTGTTGATGGTGGAATCCGAAGCCGACATCTTGTCTGAAGAAGTGATGCTGGGTGCGGTTGTTTACGGTCACGATCAAATGCAAGTGGCCATTAACGCCATCAATGAGTTTGCCGACGAAGTTAACCCGGAAGTTTGGGATTGGAAAGCACCTGAAACCAATGAAGAATTGGTTGCAAAAGTACGCGAAATTGCCGGCGAAACCATTAAAGAAGCGTTCAAAATCCGTCAAAAACAAGCGCGTTCTGCCAAATTGGACGAAGCTTGGAATGCCGTGAAAGAAGCGTTGATTACCGAAGAAACCGACACTTTGGCAGCCAACGAAATCAAAGGTATTTTCAAACATTTGGAAGCCGATGTTGTCCGCAGCCAAATTTTGGACGGACAACCGCGCATCGACGGTCGCGACACCCGCACTGTTCGTCCGCTGAACATTCAAACCGGCGTATTGCCGCGCACTCACGGTTCTGCACTGTTTACCCGTGGCGAAACCCAAGCTTTGGCGGTTGCAACTTTGGGTACTTCACGCGACGAGCAAATCATTGATGCGCTGTCCGGCGAATATACCGACCGCTTCATGCTGCACTACAACTTCCCTCCATACTCTACCGGTGAAGTGGGTCGCGTAGGCGCGCCAAAGCGTCGTGAAATCGGTCACGGCCGCTTGGCTAAACGTGCGTTGTTGGCCGTATTGCCAGAACCTGAAGATTTCAGCTACACCATGCGCGTGGTTTCTGAAATTACCGAATCCAACGGCTCTTCCTCTATGGCTTCCGTCTGCGGCGGCTGCTTGAGCCTGTTGTCTGCCGGTGTGCCTTTGAAAGCACACGTTGCCGGTATCGCTATGGGCCTGATTTTGGACAACAACAAATTTGCCGTCCTGACCGACATCTTGGGTGATGAAGACCATTTGGGCGATATGGACTTTAAAGTAGCCGGTACAACAGAAGGTGTGACCGCGCTGCAAATGGACATCAAAATCCAAGGTATTACCAAAGAAATCATGCAAATCGCTTTGGCTCAAGCCAAAGAAGCACGTTTGCACATCTTGGATCAGATGAAAGCCGCCGTTGCAGGCCCGCAAGAACTGTCTGCACACGCGCCACGTTTGTTCACCATGAAAATCAACCAAGACAAAATCCGTGATGTGATTGGTAAAGGCGGTGAAACTATTCGTTCGATTACTGCTGAAACCGGTACTGAAATCAACATCGCTGAAGACGGTACCATCACTATCGCTGCGACTACTCAAGAAGCAGGCGATGCAGCGAAAAAACGTATCGAAGAAATCACTGCCGAAGTGGAAGTGGGCAAAGTGTACGAAGGTACTGTGGTTAAAATCCTCGACAACAACGTTGGTGCGATTGTCAGCGTGATGCCGGGCAAAGACGGTTTGGTACACATCAGCCAAATCGCCCACGAGCGCGTACGCAATGTCAGCGACTATCTGCAAGTAGGTCAGGTTGTGAACGTGAAAGCATTGGAAGTAGACGATCGCGGCCGCGTACGCCTGTCTATCAAAGCTTTGCTGGAAGCACCTGCTCGCGAAGAGAAAGCAGCCGAATAATCTGATTATTCAGGCTTAAAACAAAAGGCCGTCTGAAATTTTCAGACGGCCTTTTGTTTATTTAAAAGATGAGTTTAAAAAACGGGTTTCGCCTTTACTTTGATTGAACGGATTACTACAATGCTTGCAATCTAATAAATATTTTAATCTCTCAAGGAGTATGCAATGAATGCTACACAATTAATCAGCCGGCTGACGCAAACCGTCGGTGAAAAATACATCATCACAGACCCGGCGAAAACCGAACAATACCGTCAAGGCTATCGTTTTGGCGAAGGCAAGGCGCTGGCAGTTGTCCGCCCGGGTACGGTGTTGGAAATGTGGCAAATCTTGCAGGCATGTGTTGAGGCTGATGTTATCGTGATTACGCAGGCTGCCAATACCGGCCTGACTGGCGGCTCGACTCCTGACGGCAATGATTACGACCGAGATATTGTGATTGTGAATACCATGCGTCTGAACATCATTCAGCCGATTAACAATAACGAACAGGTTGTCTGCCTGCCCGGTTCTACCTTGAATCAATTGGAGCTGCTGCTGAAACCTTTAGGCCGTGAGCCGCACTCTGTAATTGGTTCGTCCTGTATCGGCGCATCTGTATTGGGTGGCGTATGTAATAACTCCGGCGGTGCATTGGTACAGCGTGGTCCGGCTTATACGGAAATGGCCCTGTTTGCACAAATCAACGAAGAGGGTAAGCTGGAGCTGGTCAACCATTTGGGCATTGATTTGGGCGAAACCCCTGAAGAAATTCTGACCAATCTGCAAGGTTTCCATTATCAGAAAAAAGACATTGTTCAAAATGCAGGCAAAGGGCATGACCATGCTTATTGCGATCATGTCCGCCAAGTGAATGAACCGACTGCCGCCCGTTTTAATGCCGACCCTGCGCGTCACTACGAAGCATC
>NZ_JBQCVF010000079.1:5118-10460 GCF_051962515.1 Neisseria sp. P0009.S007
TGCGATCATGTCCGCCAAGTGAATGAACCGACTGCCGCCCGTTTTAATGCCGACCCTGCGCGTCACTACGAAGCATCAGGTTGCGCGGGCAAGCTGATGGTGTTTGCCGTACGCTTGGATACGTTCCCACAAGAAAAACAGACTGCCGTTTTCTATATCGGTACAAATGATATTAATGAGCTGACCGATATTCGTCGTGCTGCTTTGAGCGAGTTTAAAAACCTGCCTATTTCTGGTGAGTATATCCATCGTCATGCTTTTGATATTGCTGCCGTTTATGGTAAAGATACTTTTTATATCATTAAGACGTTCGGTACCCACCAACTTCCGAAACTGTTTGATCTGAAGGCCCGTGTGGATAGATTCAGCAAAAAGATAAGTTTCTTACCAAAACACTTCTCTGATAAATTCATGCAACTGATCAGTAAGATTTTGCCCGATCACTTGCCGAAATCTATGCGCAACTATCGGGATAAATATGAACATCACCTGATTTTAAAAATGGGTGGCGAGGGGGTAGAAGAAGCGCGTGCTTTCTTGAAGGAATATTTTGCAACCCATGGCGGCGCATTCTTTGAATGTAATGCCGAAGAAACGCAGGCGGCTATGCTGCATCGCTTTGCTGTGGCTTCTGCCGCGATCCGTTACCGTTCTGTACATGATGATGAAGTAGAGGATTTGGTTGCACTCGATATCGCCTTGCGTCGTGATGATCGTGATTGGTTTGAAACACTGCCGCCCGAAATCGACAATAAAATCATCCATAAATTGTATTACGGACATTTTATGTGTCATGTGTTCCATCAGGACTACATCATTAAAAAAGGCAACGACTGTATGGCTTTGGAACATGAAATGCTCCATCTGCTTGACCAACGCGGTGCGCAATATCCTGCCGAGCATAATGTCGGTCATCTGTATGAAGCCAAGCCCGAGCTGAAACAGTTCTATAAAAAACTCGACCCAACCAACAGCTTCAACCCCGGTATCGGTAAAACCAGTAAGAAGAAAAACTGGGCAGAATAAAGCGTAGTTAAAATAAAGGCCGTCTGAATATTTCAGACGGCCTTTTTATATGTTTGCTTATCAGAACAGATTACTGATGAAAATCAGCAGAATCACCAACGGCACGAGGTATTTCACATAGGCAAACCAGATATTGACCGTAGTATGGTTGCCTTTGTAGAGCAATTCGTCCTTCGCTTCATCTTTCATCACG
Source organism: Neisseria sp. P0009.S007 (assembly GCF_051962515.1). Classification (NCBI taxonomy): domain Bacteria; kingdom Pseudomonadati; phylum Pseudomonadota; class Betaproteobacteria; order Neisseriales; family Neisseriaceae; genus Neisseria; species Neisseria sp. P0009.S007. The sequence goes on from NZ_JBQCVF010000079.1 coordinate 6,338, forward strand.
AAACCGACGAACAAGGCAGAGCCGAGCGCGGTCAGCATAAACAGGATGTTGCCGCTGATATAGTCAAAAGCATCGAAAATGTTTTTACCAAACACGGAAATATCTTTCCATGGGCCGTAGCTCAAGATGGAAGGGATATTGCCGAAGATAAAAATACCTGTCAGTACGATGGTAATAGCCGCTGCGCGGCGGATTTTGGTTTTCTCCTGAATGGTCGTAATCAACACTTCATAAATGGTCAGAGAAGTGGTCAGCGCGGCAATCAGAAGCAGTGAGAAGAAAATCACTGCAAATACAGGGCCTGCCCACATATTGGAGAACACGATCGGCAGGCTTTGGAACACCAGCGTCGGGCCGGAGTTAGGGGCAACGCCAAAGCTGAAGAGGGATGGGAAAATCATAAAGCCAGCCAACACGGCAATCAAAGTATTGGTAATCGCGGTAATTACGGCCGTCTGAACCAGATTTTCGTTTTTATCCAGATAGCTGGATAACGTAATCATCACGCCGAAACCCAAGCTCAAGGCGAAGAATACTTGGCCCAAAACGAAGACGAACAGTTCGGCCGTAATTTTGCTGAAGTCAGGTTTCAGATAGAAGGTAATGCCTTCCATAGCGCCCGGCAGAGTAACGTTGCGCACGACCATGGCAATCAGGAATAAAAACAGCAAAGGCATCAGGTATTTTGCCGCTTTTTCAATACCGCCGATCACGCCTTTGACCAAGATCCATTGGTTTACGACCACAAATAGGAAGGTGTAAAAGGCAATTTCCCAAGGGCTGTTTTCGATGTGTTCGGTAAAGAAGCTTTTGGTAACTTCGCCGGAAACCGGGCTGGAAATATCCAAATTGCCGCCGATGATATTGACGATGTAACTGATGACCCAACCGCCGAGCACCATGTAATAGGCCATGATGCCGAATGCGCCGAGCAGGCCCATCCAACCGACCAATTTCCAAACTTTGGCAACGGGTTTGCCATTCATTGTGCCGCCAAACGTATCCAGCGCGTTCACGCCTTTACGGCGACCGATGACGTTTTCCACCAAGATCATCGGAATACCGATGACCAGCATGGCGATACAGAACAGAAACACATACGCGCCACCGCCGTTTTCACCAACCAGATACGGGAAACGCCATGTCGCGCCAAAGCCGACAGTCGCGCCGGCAACGGTAAGGATGTAAGTCAAACGGTTGGACCAGGTTTGACGGGGTTGATTGGAAGACATAAATACTCAGATGCATAAAAATAAAGACAACATTTTACCGCAAAGATTTAACGAATCTTGACTAAAGTCTGAAAAGAATATTAGTTAAAAAAACCATGTAATGGAGAATTTTTAGTGGGTTTCTCTGGTTTGCTTGGTATTGAAACCTGCAAACAGAGAATTTGTCTGAAGCGATATGAATGATTGAAAGAGCCGTAACGATAAAGGCCGTCTGAAAAGTGGGATATGGGAAAAAGGTTGTTGTGAGGATATTGGATAGCACTAAGGTGTGTTTTCAAGTATGTCGGCAACAAAGATGGTATTTATCTAAGGCCGTCTAAATAACATCCTGTAACCTTAGTTTGGATAGTTACCAATCGGTTTTCTTTCTATAAAACGATTTGTCTGAAATTGAAACAGCACAGATTGATGCGGAAGAGACGAGAAAGAGAAAAGGAGTAATGGCAATTTAATGAGTGGAGATGGGGTTTAGAAATGATGGCTTCTTTAGATAAGAAGGGCCGTCTGAAAGTACGCCTGTTTGGTTGCCAAATTTTAGATAAAAAAAACCATCTATACTAAGGGGAAAGTATAGATGGCCAAACACATTACGGGGAAAACGTCTTACTCACTTACTCACTTCTTTCGAAGCAAGTGTTACTCAGACAGGCGAATTATACAATAGTTCAGTCTTTACAGTGTTAAATTCTGTTAAATAAAAATGATAAGGTTTAGATGTTTGATTTTAAATGTATAAAAAATCCATATTGTTTAAAAAATTATCGAAAAAATTTGGAATTTTTTTAGATTTGGATAAATTTCCATTCTCCTGTGGCCAAATCATCGACATTCCAGTCGCCGAATTTCTCACGGTGGAGCTGTTCGACACGGTTGCCTGCGGCTGCAACCATGCGTTTGACCTGATGGTATTTACCCTCGGTAATGGTCATCATCAGTGTGGTTGGGTCGGCCAATACTGCTTCGGCTGCGGCGACAGTTTTATTATCGTCATGCAGGAGGACGCCGTTTTTCAGCGTAGTGCAAAGGGTATCGTCGGCAGGATGTTTCAAAGTGACACGGTAGAGCTTCGGAACTTTGTGTTTGGGCGAGGTAACTCGGTGGTTAAATTGCCCGTCGTTGGTAATCAGAATAATACCGGTTGTGTCTGCATCCAAGCGGCCGACTGCCTGCATATCGATATTGCGCATGTGGTCGGGAAAAAGGCTGAAGATGCTCGGATATTGCTGAGGTTTGTGCGAAGTTTCGTAATCTGCTGGCTTATGAAGCAGAATGTAGAAATAGGGCATGGGGACGGCGGCAATTTCTTCGCCGTCAACAGACAGGGTGTACACTTGAGACGGGTCGATATCGTCTTTGGCGCTATTATGGATTTCGCCGTTGATGGCAATGCAGTCATTGTCTATCAGCCATTGGCATTGCTTGCGGCTGCCGAGGCCTTGTGATTGGATGTATTTGAGCAGTTGCATGGTTGGTTGAAAAGTAGGAAATGTTCAGACGGCCTTTATTGTACTGGAAAACCGGTTTTGAGGCCGTCTGAAAAGTAGGGGCAAAAAAATCGCCCCTTTAAAATGTTAAGGGGCGCAAAAGGAACACAAACCACTACCAAAAACTGTTACAGGGCAAATTCTCCTATTTGATGTGTTGCCGGATAAAGTGCTTTCATCAAGTCATGTGGTGAAAGCGAGAAATCTTTGCTGTTTGTCGTCAGACGGCCTTGCTGAGGCGTAAGTTCAAGCAATCGAGCGTTTGCCGACTGGATAAATTTGTTTTTTGTGCGCTGCATTTTTCGTTGCAGAGCGGAAACAACACGGTTGTACAGACTGTCTTTTTGCTTGACTTCGCGTGTATCGGCAACCCAGCTCAAGCGTGTATTGCCGTCTTCATCTTCAATCAGCAGGATGCCGGTTTCTGATTGGGGCGATTTACCCATGCAAGGAAGCCAAACATAATATCGGCCATCTAAAGTAATGAATACTGCGTCATGTACTTCGCATTCGTCGCAACACTTGGTGGCGATCAAAGAGCGGATGGCTTGTTGGTGCAGTCTCAGAATATCAAGGGAGACTTGCTTAAAAATACTTTCGGGCATTTTCTTCTCCTTTCATTCTGTTGTGCGGTTGTTTTGTTTCGATGGGTTGTATTATACGGAGATTTTTTAAATTTGCAAATGATAATTGTTCCTATTATTTAATTTATAAGTAAGGTATTAATTATTAAAGAAATTAAATTTAAAAAATTTTTTAGAAATTAGGCTTTCTACTTAAAAATGCAGTAATAGATGGCCATTAAATGCAAAAGAAATAAAGGCCGTCTGAAAAAATCCAGCCGTAAAAAGGCATTTCAAAAGCAGCTGAAGTTTTGCTGACTATACATTTCAGACGGCCTTCAGTATGATTCAAGGCGTTTTGATAATTGCAGAAACTACCAACCATGAGCCAACGTCAGATTATCCTCGATACGGAAACCACGGGTCTTTATCCTGAAAACGGCGACCGTCTGGTCGAATTTGCCGGCTTGGAAATGATCAACCGCCAAATGACCGACTCCAACCTTCATTTATATGTCCACCCCGAGCGCGATATGCCGGAGGAAGCGGCGAAGGTGCATGGTCTGACGATTGAAGTATTGGAAGCGAAGAATGCACCGCCGTTTGCTCAAGTAGGTAAACAGATTGCCGACTTTATACGTGGCGCAGAGCTGATTATCCATAATGCTAAGTTTGACGTCGGCTTCCTGAATATGGAATTCCGCCGCATGGGACAGCCTTCTATTGAGGAACTGGGTTGTAAAGTCACCGACACGCTGGCTATGGCGCGTGAAATGTTTCCGGGGCAAAAGGCAAGCTTGGATGCGTTATGTAACCGCTTTTCCGTTGACCGCAGCAAACGGGT
>NZ_JBQCVF010000080.1:0-1836 GCF_051962515.1 Neisseria sp. P0009.S007
AATCGCTGACACAACACCGCTCTTTCATCCCTTTTGGGCGGTGCAGCAAGTAAGACGTTTTCCCGCAATGTATTGGCCATTCATACTTCTCCCTTAGTATGAATGGTTTTTTTTATCTGCAAAAACAGCTTAGGCCGTCTGAACGTTCAGACGGCCTGTTTACACTACTATTTGAAAAACTGTCCGCAACACGCCTTAAACTTTTTGCCCGAACCGCACAAACAAGGCTGTTTCATCGTCGGTAACGCAACGGTCGGCTCAATAAAGTACCAACGCCCGTCTATTTTCACAAATGCCGACAATTCATGATGGCACTCAGTTTGCCCGTTCTCTTCAAAATACGCCTCAAACTCGACCAAAGCATGCAGCTTGCCAAACGGCACATGACGGATAACCTTCAATCCCGACCACTGCATCTGCCTACTCCATGCCGCCAAATCCTGCTTGTCCAACAAATTCTGCTGCGCAGGGACAGTCGTGTCCACGATATAGTCGATTTCCTGCAAAACATACGCGCTGTAACGCGAACGCATCAACTCTTCCGCCGTCGAGGCCGCCGCCTCACGCGCATGAAACGGTGCGCAACATTCCGTATAAACACGCCCCGACTGACAGGGGCAAAGTGTAGCCGTCATTCCTAATTACCCGAATAAATCCATTTCAAAATTATAACGCAAACCCGACTCAGGCCGTCTGAAAACGAGCGTAGCGCGTTTCGCTAAAACGAGTGTAGAGAGTTTCACTAAAATAAGCAAAGCGGGTTTCGCCAAAACAAACGCAACAATCTGATATAATGCGCCTTTTCGATTTTGACTATCCATGATGACCATTCCCATCCAAAGCATCAGCCGCCTGTTGCCGCAAACCCAATGCCGTGAGTGCGGCTATGAAGGCTGCCTACCCTATGCGCGCGCCCTGTCGGCAGGAGAAGCGCCGGTAAACCTGTGCGCGCCGGGTGGGGAAACCGTCATGAAAGACATTGCCGACCTATTGGGCAAGCCCTACCTCGCCCCGGCAAAAACACAAATCAAAGCCGTAGCCCTGATTGACGAGGCCGTCTGCATCGGCTGTACCGCCTGCATCCGCGCCTGTCCCGTCGATGCCATTATGGGCGCGTCCAAACTAATGCACACCGTCATCAGCGACGAATGCACCGGCTGCGGCTTGTGCGTTGCCCCCTGCCCCGTCGACTGCATCGACATGGTTCCCGTATCGCAGCCCTTCCTGCCGTCCGCACGCCGTTTCAGCACCTCTGCCGAACCGCGCTTCGCCGCCGCCGAACACGCGCAAAGCCGTTTTGAACGCCATACCGCGCGCAAACAGCGCGATGATGCCGAACGCAAAGCCCTACTGGCGCAACGTGAAGCCGCCGTCAAAGCCAAACAGGCCGCACAGGCACAAGCCCAAATAGCCGCAACAAGCGCCGCATTCAACCCCATGGATTTGATTGCCAAAGCCATGGCCAAAGCGCAATCACAACAGGACAAACTCGTCTCCTCCGACAACCGCGAAGACTTCAAAGCGCGCCAAATCGAAGAAGCCAAAGAACGCGCCGAACTGCGCCGCGCCCAACGTGATGCCAAATACGGCAACGAAGCCGAAAAAGCCGCCGCCATCGAATTTCTGCGCCGCTACAAAGCCGCGCAGGAAGCGGTCAAAGAAGCGCGCTGATTTCCAAAACAACAAACCCATTCCTATAAAACTTCAGTCCGTCTGAAAACATTGCACGAAAACCAATAACTTTATGACCATACAAGAATTTCCACACCAGCATACCGCCCATTGCGAAAGCGGTGTGATGTCCACCCTGCTCAAATACCATGGCCACAATTTAGA
>NZ_JBQCVF010000080.1:1936-10332 GCF_051962515.1 Neisseria sp. P0009.S007
GCCTACTTCCTCGAACAAGCCGCTCATATCTGCAACGAACCTGCGTTTCAGACGGCCTCAGAACAAATGACCGCCATCGGCGACCAATGGCGCCAATTCGCAGCAATGTGCGTGAAACAGTGCAAAAAACCGTCCGAAAACGGCTGCCGCAACATTGCCGAATTTCTGCGCAAAATTGCGGATGATGAAGAAGCGTTATGGCGGGGATTATTGAAATAATCAGGATTTATTCGATCCCGATTAATCTACCGTGAATTATTTTGACATTCAGGCCATCTGAAAACTAAAAGAAATTTAAAATGCGTTACCTAGCTACTGTCTTATTTTTGTGTTCCTCCTTAACCCATGCCGCGCCGCAGGACGGTTTTGCCTTGGTTCATGATGCCGACGGACACACCAACTTACGCGAACGCCCCGATTTGAAAGCCAAAGTTTTGGCAAAAATCCCCGACGGCACACCGTTGGAATGTATAGAAGAACTCAGTGAAAACAGGCCGGACTTCTGTTTTGTTCAGCTGCAACAGGCAAACGCCGACGATTCCGGCTTTATCCATTACAGCCGTTTAACATTTCCCGCCTCCGACAAAAACTTCGTCCGCCTGCGCGAACAATCCGGTCATGACGATACACTGACTTTGTCCGGCAACGGTCAAAAGGTACACATCGTAGCCCGCCGCATCCATCCAAAACTCAGCGACTTCTCGGGCATCAACAAAGACAAATACACCGCGCGGCTCTATCGAGGCAAACCTTTCTATGGTACAGACTACGACATTCCCAAAAGCGTGTTCGCGCTTGAACGCATCACGCTAAACGGTCAAGCAGTTCCCGCTGCCGAACTGCAAGGACTGTTCTCACCCGATTTTGCCGCCACCGCACGCGGCAGCAATGTATATCAAGGCTGGAAAGCCTATTACCGCCACAGCGATAAGACGCTTTACCTGTTCGGCAGACAAGGTTCGGACGGTGATCCTTTCGGCGTCTGCTTTATATTTAAGGACGGCAAATTCCAGCGCCGTTATTTATGGGGTGCTGCGATTTAAATATCGCTCGAAAGGCCGTCTGAAACCATGATTCAAATCCAATCCCTCTCCCACCATTATCCCAAAGCCGAAACTGCCGCGCTGGACAATGTGTCGTTCGATATTGCCGACGGCGAATGTTTGGGGCTGCTCGGTCACAACGGTGCGGGGAAAACGACGCTGATGTCACTTTTGGCCGGCTTGCAGGAAGTACGGCAGGGCGAAATTTTGTTTGACGGCAAGCCGTTGCGCCTGTTAAGCCGCAGCAAACGGCAGAAAATCGGTTTGGTGCCGCAGGATTTCGCGTTTTATCCGCAGCTTTCGGTGTGGGACAACCTGCTGTTTTTCGCTTCGCTTTACAAAGTGCGCGACAAAGGCCGTCTGAACGCGCTGTTGGAACAGACCGACCTGACTGCCCACAAAAACAAAGCAGCGAAGCATCTTTCGGGCGGGCTTAAACGTCGTCTGAATTTTGCTATCGGCCTGATTAACACGCCGCAACTAGTGTTCCTCGACGAAATCACGGTAGGCATCGACCCGCAGTCGCGTCGCTTTATCCTCGACAGCGTGGCAGATTTGACGCGGCAAGGGGTAACGGTGGTCTACACCTCGCACTATCTGTCGGAAATTGAGCAGCTTTGCGACAAAATCGCACTGCTGCAACACGGCAAGCTGGTGTACCACGGCGGTTTGGACGAGCTTTTAAGCACGCAAACAGCTGTCGTGCGCTTTACTGTCGAACCGCCGCTGCCGCCTCAAACGCTGGCCGCCTTAGGTGCCAAACAAGTGGACAGCCGCGGTATGATGGAAACCATACACGATGCCGCCGCCGTTTATGCCGCCCTGCAACAAAGCGGCGCACAAATCCGCTACTTCCAGCAGGGACACGGTTCGCTGGAAACGTTTTACCTTGATTTCCTGCGCAAAGACGAGCCAGCAACAGATAAGCAAAATCCACAATGACGATTTCCTCCCTCCTCAAAGAACTCAAACTGCTCTGCCGCGACCTGCACGGTTTGGCCGTGTTGTTTGTGATGCCCATCGCCTTCATGCTGATTATGTCGTTGGCGCTGAGCCGTGACCAAGACCCGCACACCGACAGCCGCATCGCACTGGTTGGCGTAGCAAACGACAGTATCAATACCGCGCTGGCCGCCGCGCTGGAGAAAGAACAAATCCATGTCACACTGATGCCGTCTGAAAAACTAACCGACGCGCAAAACGGCCTACACGACAAACGTTTCCAACTGGTGCTGCACAACCCGAACCACGCCTCCGGCAAAATTGCCGATGACAAAGCCCTGCAAATCTATGTACCGCCCGATACCGAGCCTTCATGGCTGGCGGCGGTCAAAGGCGTTTTGCAACAGCACTACACCGAAACGCGGCTGGACGCTTATTTCGACAACAACGACGGCATCAAAATCAATAATAAAAAACTGCCCCGCTCCATCCGCAAAGACATCCAGAAAAAAGTGGATGGAAAAAACGACGAACAATTCACCGCCGTGCGCAGCTTTTTAGATAAAAAAATGCTGGAAGAGCATTACCTGAGCGCAGGCAGCGGCACAGTGGAAAAACCCAACGCCGTACAGCACAGCGTACCCGCATGGCTGATTTTCGGTATGTTTTTCATCATGATACCGCTATCGAACGTCATGGCGCTGGAACGCCAGACCAACACCATTACCCGCCTGCGCCTCGCCCGCGCCTCCGCATCCGGCCTGATTGCAGCGAAACTCATCCCCTATTTCCTGATTAACCAGCTTCAGTTTGTCGGAATGTTGCTGCTCGGCCGCTACCTGCTGCCCGAAATCGGCGTACCCGCCCTCATACTCAACGGCAGCCTTGTTCCCTACGCGTTGCTGTCCGCTGCCGTCAGTGCCGCCGCACTCGGCTACGCGCTATTAATCAGCGTCTGCGCCAAATCCACCGAACACGCCGTCGTCCTCGGCGGCGGCGGCATCATCCTGATGGCGGCAATCGGCGGCATTATGGTGCCTGCACACGTCATGCCCGAAACCATGCAGCAACTCACTTGGATTTCCCCAATGGCATGGGGCTTGAAGGCTTTTCAGGAATTACTGCTCAACCGCAGCGGACTGGACGGAATCGGCCGTTATCTGCTTCTACTGTCAGCATTCTCTTTTGCCACACTGACTGCTGCCGTATTGGTTTATCGTAGGCAGTTGCAGACGCAGATTAGGTTTTAAACGTTTGTCTGCCCTAGGTAGAAAACTTATTTCTCAAAACCATTCCTATAAAACTTCAGGCCGTCTGAAAGATATTTTCAGACGGCCTGATGCTTGATGTGCTATGGATTGTTTCAATAACAAAATATGTTCAACAAAATCCTAAAATCCAAACGTAAAAAACCTGCTTTTGTCAAAGCAGGTTTTCATATTTGGTGGGTCGTGAGCGATTCGAACGCTCGACCAACGGATTAAAAGTCCGCTGCTCTACCGACTGAGCTAACGACCCGATAAGCTGTGCATTATAGAGACGGGACTCACAGCTGTCAACACTTTTTTTAAACTTTTTTATTCGACGACGATTTTCGGGAAGCGGCTGCTGAAGTCTTTGCCTTTATCGGCAATGGCCAGCGCGATTTGGAATGCAGCTTCGGTGTAGATGTCGGCGATGGTTTGGTTGTTTTCAAACAAGGCCGAAGATGTGCCGCTGTCCATGGCTTCGCGTACAGGCAGGCTCAACGGAAGCTGGCCGAGCAACGGTACGTTCAAACGCTCTGCCAAGTTTTTACCGCCTTCTGCGCCAAAGATTGCTTCGGCATGGCCGCAGTTGGAGCAAATATGGACAGACATGTTTTCCAAAACGCCCAAAATCGGGATATTGACTTTGTTGAACATATCCACGGCTTTGCGTGCATCAATCAGGGCGATGTCTTGCGGCGTGGTCACGACAACGGAGCCGGTTACGGGGATTTTTTGCGACAGGGTCAATTGGATATCGCCGGTACCGGGCGGCAGGTCGATGAAGAGATAATCGACATTGTCCCATTCGCTTTGGAACATAAGTTGTTGCAAGGCTTGGCTGACCATCGGGCCGCGCCAAACGACGGCTTGGTCGGTATCGACCAGAAAACCGATGGACATCACTTGAATGCCGCTTTCAGCTTCAACAGGAATGAGTTTTTTGTTTTGTTGATCGGGTTTGCGGTCTTGTACGCCGAGCATGGTGGGCTGGCTTGGGCCGTACAGGTCGGCATCGAGTACGCCGACGCGCGCGCCCATTCTGGCCATTGCGGTGGCAAGGTTGGCTGTGGTCGTTGATTTGCCGACGCCGCCTTTGCCCGATGCAACGGCGATGATGTTTTTCACGCCTTTGATGGTTGCTACGCCGGGTTGAACTTTATGCGTACCGATTTCGGTATCGATACTCAAGTGAATGTGGGTATCGCCGGTATGCGAAATGACGGCTTCTTGAACGACGTTGGCAATGTCTGCAGCAATATGGGCAACTGGGAACGCGAATTTCAGGCCGATATGCAGGCCGTCTGAATGCTCTTCCAGAAGCGAAACGGCTTTTTCGCTGCCCAAAGTGCGTATTGTGGTGGGAATCAACACGGCATCGAGTGCGGTTCGGATGGCTGGAATATTCATAATCTGCCTCTTGAATGTGGGAAATTGTTTGATGTGCGCGATTTGCCTGCCTGACAAATCTGCTGAATTATACCCTTGAACGCCATGCAAGGGATACGCCCGAAAAACTTCAGGCTGCCTGAATCATCGGGCAGCCTGAAAAAGGGTCAACTGAAACGCGGCCTTATTCGCTCAAGAGCGCAATGTCGGCAACTGCGTTCATTTGTTCTGCCAAGCGGTTCAGCAGGTTCAAACGGTTTTGTTTCACGGCGGCATCTTCGGCCATCACCATCACGCCGTCGAAGAAGGCATCGACTTGCGGTTTGACGGAAGCCAGTTCGGACAAGGCGGTTTGGAAATTGCCTTCGGCAACAGCAGCGGCGATTTTCGGCTGCAAGCCTTGTGCAGCGGCATACAGGGCTTTTTCTTCATCTTGTTGCAGCAGGCTTTCATTGACTTCGCCCAGCGCAGCATCGGCTTTTTTCAGCAGGTTTTGCACGCGTTTGTTGGCGGCAGCGAGCGCGGCGGCTTCGGGCAGTTGTTTAAACGCGGCAACGGCTTGCAGTTTGGCGGTCAAATCGTCCAAACGGCGCGGCTGTTTGGCGAGTACGGCGGCGACGATGTCTTGCGGATAGTCGTTTTGCAGCAACACGGCAAGGCGCGCCTGCATGAAGTCGACGGTTTCAGACGGCGTTTTTTCGTTGAGCAAACCTTTGGGGAAGCTGTCGAAGGTCGTCTGAATCAGCTCGTTCACGTCCAAGCCATACTGCATCAGCATCCGCAAAATACCCAAGGCAGCGCGGCGCAGGGCGTAGGGGTCTTTGTCGCCGGTCGGAATCAGACCGATGCCCCAAATGCCGACCAAGGTTTCCAGTTTGTCGGCCAGCGCAACGGCAGTAGCGACTTTGCCGTTCGGCAGGTTGTCGCCGGCAAAACGCGGTTGGTAGTGCTGCTCGATGGCTTCGGCGATTTCTTCGGTTTCGCCGTCCAAGCGGGCGTAGTATTTGCCCATCGTACCTTGCAGTTCGGGGAACTCGCCGACCATTTCGGTCACCAAGTCGGCTTTTGCCAGACGCGTGGCGCGTTCGGCTGCGGCGGCATCTGCGCCCAGTGCTTTGGCGATGTGGGCGGCAATGCTTTGCAGGCGTTCGATGCGTTCGGCCTGCGAACCGATTTTGTTGTGATAAACCACGTTTGCCAGCTTGGGCAGGCGGCTTTCCAAAGTCGCTTTCTGGTCTTGCTTGTAGAAGAACTCGGCATCAGACAGGCGCGCACGCAAAACGCGTTCGTTGCCTTGGATGATGTGCGACGGGTCTTCGGTTTGCAGGTTGGAGACCAGCAGGAAGCGGTTCATCAGCTTGCCGTTTTGGTCGAGCAGCGGGAAGTATTTTTGGTTTTGCTGCATGGTCAGAATCAGGCATTCCTGCGGCACGGCGAGGAAATGTTCTTCAAAACCGGCTTCCAATACCACAGGCCATTCGACCAATGCAGTCACTTCGTCCAACAAGGCTTCATCGGCGGCAACGGTCGCTTTCAGACGACCTGCCTGTTCGTTCAAGGCTGTCTGAATCGCAGCTTTGCGCTCGGCAAACGAAGCTACGACTTTGCCTTGCTCGCGCATTTGTGCGGCGTAGCTGTCGGCGTTTTCAATGGTGATTTCGCCGTTGGACAGGAAGCGGTGTCCCAAGGTTTGATTGCCGCTTTGCAGGCCCAAAACGCTGACGTTCACGATCTCGCCGCCGTGCAGCACAATCAGCCCGTGGACAGGGCGCACGAAGGTAAATGTGCTGCTGCCCCAACGCATGACTTTAGGAATCGGCAATTTTTTCACTGCGGCATTGATGATGTCTTCCAAAAGCTCGCCCAGCGGTTTGCCGGTTTGGACGTATTCGTAGGCGTACACATCCTGCTTGCCGTCGTTGATGATGGTCAGGTCTTCGATTTTCGCACCCGCACCGCGCGCAAAACCTTCCAAAGCCTTAGTCGGCGCACCGTCTTTCATGGCATTCGCCACTGCCGGGCCTTTTTTCACGATTTTTTGATCAGCTTGAACGGCCTTCACGTTTTTGACTTGAACGGCTAAACGGCGCGGAGAAGCGTAGGCAGTGTATTCGGCTGCGCCGTCAATCAGTTGCGCTTTTTCCAAGCCTTCGGCAACGGAAGCGGCAAAATGGTTGCCCAGATTATTGAGGGCTTTTGGCGGGAGTTCTTCAGTGAGAAGTTCAATTAAAAGGGTTTGGGTTGTCATGTGCTTATCGTTAAATAGGAAATTGGTTGGCGTCTGAATACGGCATCATGCGGTTTTCAGACGCAAGGTTAATTGAATTGACGGCGATTTTATCATTTTCAGACGGCCTGTGGCTGTCTTTCACAAATAATTTGCCCAATTTTCAAGCAACTTCGTCCGCAACGGCTTCAATTCGCAGCGCGGATATACGGCAAACCGCTGGTTTCGTCGTATTCGGGAATGTCGCTTCCGGCAAACAGCGCGCCGGCCAAACGCACAGCCGCACCGGTCACGGCCGGAGAAATCATAAAGCCGTGGCGGAACAGGCCGTTGACTTCAATCAGGCGGCGTTCGCGGTTGAAGCGGATTTCGGGATTGTGGTGGTTTAGCGTTGGGCGCAGGCCGGTGGCCAGCTCCAAGAGGTTTGCTTCGCCAAAGGCCGGATGCACGGCGTACAGCGCGGACAAAAGTTCCAAACCGGAACGCACGCTGGCCGGCGCTTGGCTTTCGCTTTCGATTTGGGTCGCACCAATCACAAAAATATGGTTTTCCTTCGGCGCGATATACAAAGGATAGCGCGGATGCAGCAGACGAACGGGGCGGGAAAGCTCGATTTCAGGGGCGTAAACGCGCGCCACTTCGCCACGAACGCCGCGCAAAACGCTTTCAGACGGCCTGTTCCACGCGCTCTTTGCACCATAACCGCGGCAGTCGATGACCCAATCGTATTGCGCCGCAAAATCTTCGACTTCGCGTTCGCACGACCAATGGCACGCTACATTCATTGACTCCAAAGCATCGGCCAGCGCATTCAATACCTGCCGTCCGTCCAACTGCCCTTCTGTCGGCAGATACAGGCCGTCTGAAAACCTCCCTGCCAGTTGCGGCTCGTTTGCCGCGATTTCATCCGCGTTCCAACGTATGGTTTCATGTTCTGCCACGCCGCCGCGCTTCAAATGACGGGCAAACTCGGCAGAAAGCGGCTTGTCCTGCGTGTGCCAAACAATCAGGCTGCCGTTTTCCTGCATCATCACCGGCGTATTCAGACGGCCGACAATCGCGCGCCAAAGCGCAATACTTTGTTTGCCCAAACGAATGACTTCGGGCGTTGCCTCCACCGCTTCGGCAGACGGCGCTAACATGGCCGCGGCAACATAAGCGGCGGCTTGCGCGCCGTCGCGTTCGCCTTTCTCAAACAACTCGACCGAAATGCCCTGCTCTGCCAGTTGGAACGCCATCAGACGGCCCGACAGACCGCCACCGAGTACCGCAACCTTAGACATCAGTTTCTCCTTGTTTTTAATATATAAATAAGCGGCATATTTTAGAACTTGTTTTGCTGTATCACAATATCAACAGAAAATGAAAACAGTTTTTCAGATTATGCTCAAGCTAAATCAGTAATACGTAAACAAAAATCTTCCCTCTATACCCGGCAGTTAACCGCTTCAAGCTGCCAATCAGTTTTTATAAAAATATCTTCCTTACATAAAACCTACTATAATGCCATCTTTTGACATATTTACATTCACTCAGCATCATTGCACC
>NZ_JBQCVF010000081.1:0-10283 GCF_051962515.1 Neisseria sp. P0009.S007
AGCTTTATTTTAATTGCCGACCTGATGCCCAAGCGTATGGCAATGACCCATCCCGAAGCGGTGGCGGTACGCATTGTGCGTCCGATGATGTTTTTGATTTTTATCTTAAAGCCGTTTATTTTGATTTTTGACGGATTGGCAAACGCAATATTCAAGCTCTTCAAAATTTCCACCGTCCGTCAGGAACAACTGACTTCGGAAGACATTTACGCCGTCGTCGATGCCGGTGCGCAGGCTGGTGTGTTGAAAGAACAAGAACACTATCTGATTGAAAACATTTTCGATATGCAAGAGCGCAAGGTAACTTCCACCATGAGCACGCGCGAATACATTGTCTATTTTGATAAAAACGACAACAGCGATACCGTGTTGGAAATGATGTCGGACAAACCGCACAACAAATTCCTTGTGTGCGACGGCGATTTGGAACGCGTTATCGGCTATATCGAATCGCATACGTTGCTGACCTTATTTTTAAGAGAAAAAGATGTCCGGCTGACCGACAAGCGCGTGTTGCGTAAAGCCTTGTTTATCCCCGATACGCTGTCGCTTTACGATGTCTTGGAAACCTTCAAGACTTCTGGCGAAGACTTTGCCGTCGTAGTGAACGAATACGCGCTGGTGGTTGGCGTGGTAACGCTGAAAGATGTGATGAGCATTGTGATGGGCGAGCTGGTCAATACCGAAGAAGAGCCGCAAATCATCCGCCGTACCGAAGACACATGGTTGGTGGACGGCGCGACCCCGCTCGCCGATGTCATGCGTGCGTTGGATATCGAAGAGTTTCCCGATTCGGAAAACTACGAAACCATCGCCGGCTTTATGATGTATTCCCTGCGCAAAATCCCGAAACGTACAGATTTTCTGGTTTATGCCGGTTATAAGTTTGAAATTATCGATACTGAAAATTTGAAAATCGACCAGCTTTTGGTTTCCAAACAAGGAAATATGGTGGGAAAAATGTAACGGGTTGCTGGGAACACTTGAAAAGAAAATTAAAAAATGAATAAAAAGGAAAAAATATTATGACGACAACTGAACCTCAAAAATACGCCCGCAGCCTGCACGCGCCCATCAGCCTCGGCACGACTTCAGACGACCGCTTTATGCCGCGCGGCTTTCTTTCATATTTTGCCTCGCTGCCGAAATTGGTTTTAACCGAAAAATTAGATGGGCAAAACAACTGCTTTGCCGCGCACGGCCTCTATGCCCGTAGTCATGCTGCACCTACCCAGCATCCGTGGGATAAACCTTTGCTGCAACGATGGCAGCAAATCAAAGATGATTTGGGCGATCTCGAACTTTTTGGCGAGAATATGTACGGCATTCATTCGATTGCCTATTCTCAACTGGAAAGCTATTTTTATCTATTCGCCGTCCGCCGTGGCGGACATTGGCTTTCATGGGAAGAGGTTAAATTTTATGCGCAGCTGTTTGATTTTCCGACTGTGCCAGAAATCCCAATTGTCCAGCCGCTTGCAGATTCCACTCAAAAATACGCCAATGAAGATATTGCTTTAGCGCAATGGCTTGCCGCTAATTTGGGAGAGCCGTGGACAGACAGCGTACAAACTGCCGGTAAGCTTGGCGGCTACGATCCGAAAACAGGAGCGGCATGCAGTGAAGGTTTCGTTATCCGGAACGCCGCTGATTTTGCCACCAACAACGGCAACCTGCCTGTTCAATTCAATGAATTTGATAATCTTTTCAAATTGGTGCGAGCCAAACACGTTAAAACCGACGTTCATTGGACGAAAACTTGGAAGCCTGCCCGTCTTATCGATTACGACAAATACCATTGGCAAAGCTGGCAGTTTCAGACGGCCTGAAGTCCAATTATCCAATAATAAGAAAGACAATTATGTGGACATTCCCAGATTACATACCCGGTCAACTTCCTGATTGGCAAGCCTTAGAACGTCGTTTCAGCTGGTTTGCCGATATGAAGGATGTTCTGCAAGACCCTGAGTGGCATGCTGAAGGCGATGTATTTACGCATACCAAAATGGTGTGCGAAGCCCTTTTACAACTGCCCGAGTTTCAAGCGCTTGATGAACAGGAGCAACATATTCTGTTTGCTGCCGCCATACTGCATGATGTGGAAAAACGCAGTACGACCAAGCGTGAAATAGAAAACGGTAAAGAGCGTATCGTTTCGCCGCATCACGCAAAAAAAGGCGAGCATACTGCCCGTACTTTACTGTATACCGAATTTGCCGCTCCATTTGCCGTAAGAGAAGCAATCGCCAAACTTGTGCGCTTGCACGGATTGCCTTTATGGGCAATTAACAAGCCTAATCCTGATCGAGCTGTCATAGCGGCCAGTTTGCAGGTTAACACTGCACATCTTGCCATGCTGGCTAAAGCCGATGTCCTGGGTCGTATATGTTGCGACCAACAGGATATTTTGCTGCGCGTTGATTTGTTTCGTGAACTCTGTGAAGAAAATGCTTGTTGGGGTAAGGCACGTACGTTCGCCAGCGATTACGGACGCTATCTCTATCTTAACGGCCGTAGCGAAATGCCGGATTATCAGCCATTTGATGATCAGACCTTTGAGGTGTACGCCATGTGCGCCATAGCAGGTAGCGGCAAAGACAGCTACATCAGGCAACATCTTGCCCATTTACCTATGCTGTCGCTCGATGAGATTCGCCGTGAGCGTAAACTCAATCCCGCAGATTCCAAACATACCGCCGAAGCAGTGCGTTTGGGTAAAGAGCAGGCAAAAGAATACCTGCGAGCCCGTACGTCATTTGTCTTCAATGCGACCAATCTCAACCGCGACTTGCGCAGTAAATGGCTGCCGATGTTTGCCGATTACGGCGCACGTGTGCATCTCATTTATTTGGAAGTGCCTTACACGCAATTACTATCGCAAAACCGTAACCGCGAACATTCTGTTCCGAATGATGTGTTGCACCGCATGATAGAAAAGCTGGAAATCCCTGATTACAGTGAAGCGCATACGGTAGATTTTGTGGTCTCTTCTTAAAAAGTAAAGGGTTTTTGTAAGTAGGCCGTCTGAAACAATCTAATGTTTCAGACGGCCTTTTTATGAAATTAAAATTACTAGAGCTAAGGGGAAGGTCTTTATTCGCAATTTAAGCCTTTTGTTTTTTCAGCGAATGTATCCATGGCAATTTGGCACATGCGTTCACGTTGGCCTACGTCGGCAGCAGGCAGGATTTGGCGCAGGTATTTTGTGTTGTCACGTTGGAACGATGCTTTATCGCCTGCTTTTTGGTAACACGCATCCGCACGGGTAAAGTATTGCTGGCAGATTTTCGGCAATTCTTCAAAGGACAAGGGTTTGCTTTTGTGCATGCCGTGTGCGGAGACGGAGAGGGAGGAAAGGGCGCACAGCGCGATGATTAAGGTTTGGGAAATGGTTTTCATGGTAAGCCTATTTATTGAAGTGGTGTTTAAATCAATTGTTCGCCCCAATGCAGCTTTTGGCGCAGGGTTTTGAAGTATTGGTAATCGGTGGGATGGAGGACGCGCAAGGGATTGTGATAGCGGCGAATGATGATGCGGTCGAAGTTTTGCACGTCGATATGGGATTGTCCGTCAAAATGTGCGCGTGCGTCGCCGCTTTTGGTAATGAGGATTTCGATTACGCTGGTGTCGGAGATGGCAATCGGGCGGTTGGTCATGGATTGCGGACAGATAGGCACAAGCGTGAAGGCGTGCAGACCGGCTTGCATGATGGGGCCGCCGGCGGCAAGTGCATAAGCGGTCGAACCTGTCGGCGTGGAAATAATCAGGCCGTCCGAACGTTGGGTATAGACAAATTCTTGATTGATAAATACTTCAAATTCAATCATTTGGCCTGCACCGCCACGAGACAGTACGGTGTCGTTGAGGGCTAGGGCGCGTTCGATGGTTTCGCCGTCACGAATGATACTGGCTTCAATGAGGATGCGCTCTTCGGGCAGATATTTGCCTTCCAGTACGGGGCGGATACCCTCAACCATGGTGTCGCGTGAGATTTGGGTGAGAAAGCCTAAGTGGCCTTGATTGATGCCGATGATAGGAACGGCGCGCGGAGCAACTTCGCGGGCAGCGGAGAGGAAGGTACCGTCGCCGCCGAGCACAATGACGAGGTCGCAATATTTGCCCAGTTGGGCTTTGTTTACGGTTTCGCAGTAGGCGGAATCTTGGATATAGACGCAGTGTTCTTCTACGCTCAATTCATCCAGATAGATGGTGAAGCCGTTTTCGCGCAGAAAAGAAACCAATGTGTGGACGGTATCTTGAATTTCGGGCGTATTGGGACGTGTAACGATACCGATGTTTTTAAATGGGCTTTTCATGATAGTAGGCCGTCTGAAATTAAGTGTCTAATCTATCCAGATATCGCGCTCGAGGCGATCGAGGCGTTCGTTTAGGCGGGCAACGTCGTCACGCAGTTTGTCCACTTCTTCCAACCATGCGGCAAGCGTGGCTTGGTCGATAACAGGGGATTCGGGTTCGCGTGAAAAGTCGCTGATTTGCTCGGCAATGCTTTTGCCGATTTTTTTCATGGTGCGGCCGATGTCGCCGGCGCGCGAGCTGATACTTTCTGCGGCCACATGACCGAATACACGCGCCAAATCTTCGCTCGGATAATAGCGCAGTCCACCCAAAATAGGAAGGACGGACATGCCCAAGACCAAGTCGCCTTCGAGGCTGATGTCGCCCACGCCGGGCTGGCCGCCTTGGAGGATTTTTTGGATGGCGCTGTTGTGGAATGTGATGTTGGTGTCGGCGGTTTCATTTGCGGTTTCAAGAAAACCTTGTTCGCTGATGCGTCCGGTCAGTCTGAAACCGGTCAGGCTGATGCAGATGATGCTGCCTGCAAATTCAGACAGCTCGCGCTGTTGCTCTGGATTTTGCTGTATCAGGTGGTTGATAAGGGGAAATAGGGCGGACATGGTTTACTCTAAATGCCGTCTGAAACGGATTAATGGGTTGAGTCGCAATTTTACAGGCTTAGCCCGTCTGCGCAAACGGTATTTACAATTTTGCCGTTGCTTTTGTCATCAACGATGAAATCAGGAGCCGGTAGCCCGAGTTTGGTCGCTTCGGCAGTATAAAATTCGGCCCGGCTTGGGTGGCGGGGTTCGACAATATTGCGGATACGCTTGCCGTCAGCTTGGCAGGCCGTTTGAAAAAGGACTTGGACGGCAAGATCCTTATGAAGAATATTGACGGGTTGATTGCCGCCTTGAATGCGTGTTTTCTGAACCAGCTTGGTAACGGGATGACGGTCGGCAGAGTAAAGCCCGCCCAGTCGCAGTATATCGATATGGGGGACGGCGCTTTCAAGCAGGGCTTGCTCGACTACGAGGATTTGACGGGCAGATTCGGTTTGCGGATCGGGCGGCGTGCTTTCATCGCATATGCGTGCTTGGTCGCCATACACGCTGGTGCTGCTGGTAAAGATGATGTGTTGTACCTTAGATTGCTCGGCAAGTTGAATCCATTTTTTTAAGGTATCGGCGTAATGGTTTAATGATGAAGGCGGAAGCAGGCAAAACCATGTCGGCTTGTTGATATGGTTTTGCCATAAGGTCGAACTGTGAAAAATATCGTTTTGGTTTAAATCGATAATGTCGAGTTCAATTGGCAGATTGATGTCGTCGGAGGTCAGGTTGCGTTTGACGGCGGCTACCTGACTGCCTTGCTCATAAAATTTTTGTGCCAGCGGCAGGCCGAGATAGCCTAAGCCGAGAATGGAAATATCGGGAAGGTGCATAAATAAAGCATCCGAAAATTAACAGGCCGTCTGAAAATAGCTTTAACTTGGTTAAAGCCACGTTTTCAGACGGCCTTTGTATGGAAAAATTAATGGTTGCTGCCGATTTTTTGGTCGAATTCGGCACGGTGTTCCGGCAGGAGGTAGGGGCGTAACAGGCTGAGTGTGCGGCTGATGCCCCGTACTTTGGAATCCTCGGTCAACTTGGCTCGACCGCGCAGGGAGCTGTCGAAGTCGAACCAGTATTTCGTCACCATCCACATATTGACGGCAAGGTCGTTCATGGCGGTTTGGTCTGCGCTGATGATGTTCAGACCGTTGAGCTGGGTCAGCAGGTTGACCAACAGCGGGGACACTTTGGCTTGGGTAAAGGTATTGTGCTCGCCCAATAATTCGGCACTGCGGGCAAGCAGGGTATTCACATCGCTGAAAAGGAAACGGTATTCCCACATCACATCATAAATACCGGCCATGTAGTTGATGGAGTCTTCCACATTAGACGGCAATACGGCTTCGTTAAGGTAGACAAGCAGGGCTTCGCTGTAACGCTTGAACAATTGGACAATAATTTCGTCTTTGTTGCGGAAATGGTAGTAGAGGTTGCCCGGGCTGATGCCTAAGTGGGCGGCAATATGGTTGGTGCTAATATTGCGCTCGCCTTCTTCGTTGAACAAGGCGAGGCTGGCATTGATGATTCGTGTGTAAGTGTTGACTTTAGCAATGCGCGGCATGGAATACACTCCTTTGTTTTATAGGCTGTATGAAGTCGGCAGCCAGTTGGGTTCTGCGTGTAATTCTACCTGAAATTGAGTAAATACTGTATTACAAACATATTGTGCCAGCTGGTGGACATCTTGAGCGGACGCATTGTTTTTATTCACCAAAACCAAAGCCTGTCTGTCATGCACAGCCGCCCCGCCGATCTGATGGCCTTTCAGACGGCATTGGTCAATCAGCCAGCCGGCCGCGAGTTTGACCGAACCGTCAGGCTGCGGATAGCGTGGCATATTGGGGTATTGTTGCAACAAATCGGCAGCTTTTTCAGCGCTGACAACAGGGTTTTTAAAGAAACTTCCGACATTACCAAGCACGTTAGGATTAGGCAGTTTACTGTTGCGGATTGCACACACTGCATCGGAAACATCTTTAGCCGTTGCCTCGCGGTCTTGGCTTAGTTCGGCAACCGCTGCCGCCAAATCGCCATAGCCCAAGTTCGGCACAAAATGCTCTTTTAACGCGAATACAACCGAAACAATCACATAACGGCCTTTGCCTTCCTGTTTGAATAGGCTTTCACGATAGGCAAAGTCACAGTCGGCATTGGAAAGCTCGACAAAGGTTTCCGTATCCAAATCAAAGCAGCGTACGCTATGGATAACATCTTTCGCTTCAACACCATATGCACCGATATTTTGTACCGGAGACGCGCCGACCGTGCCCGGAATCAGACTGAGGTTTTCCAGCCCGCTTAAACCCAGCCCAACCGTGTGCAAAACAAAATCATGCCAAATTTCCCCAGCCTGAGCCTCGATATAAACCAGGCCGTCTGAACGCTCAATTTCGCGTATTCCCTTGTTTTCCATATGCACAACCAGACCGGCATAGTCCTCCATCAAAAGGATATTGCTGCCGCCGCCGAGCCATAAAACAGTATTTCGGTTGAACTCGGGCAGCCGGACGATGTCGCGCAACTCGTCGGCGTGTTTGAGTGCGATAAAGGCTTGGGCTTGGGCGCGAAGGCCGAAAGTGTTGTAGGGGGTGAGGTCGGTTTGGTATTGGATGGGTTGCATGATGATTTGTGATTTTGTGGATTCAGGTCGTCTGAAAACTTACTATTTAACAATTACGATAGGTAATGGGGTTTTGGGGCGCTTTATAGTTTTCTTGGGAAGAATAGGTCAGCTTGTCCACGATTTCTTGATAAATATTGGACTCTTTTGGTAACGGCTTGCCTTCAAACATCCAACGACCTTGAATAATATCGTCGGCAGAAATCCATCTTTCAATTTCATATACTGCCAATGTCCAGCCGCGATAGACTGCAACTGCATATTTTGCTTTTTCACGCCTACTTCCGATTTTCCAATATTTCCGTGTGCGCTCATAAATTTCCTTATGCCTATCGGCTTCAGGAATATTCCCTGATCTGATGTCTTTTTTCAGTTTCTCGTATTCGTTATTAATCGTAATTAAAACAATAGGTTTATCAGTTTTCAATTCTTGCGCATCATATTTTCGTTTTAATTCGGACAAGCTCATCAATCCTACTTCAGAAGAATGCGTGCCGCCTTGAATATTAGTCAGCGGCTGCTGGCTCGGCTTGACTAGGGAGAGTAGGTCTATTGCCATTGCTTCATATTCAAAAGCCTGTTTGTCTGTTTGGATGTTGTGCCGCAGAATGTAATACACGGGCTGGTTTCCGCTTTTATGTATTTCCCTAATCAAAGCAATTTTATCACTTGGCGTTTCTGTTTCTTGTAATGAACCTAGGGCATGATGGAAAACGCGATTGCCCACGCCTTTACCTACATAGAAAATATTGCCATCTCTAGGGTCAATCAAGCAATAAATATAGTAAGCAAGTTTTTCTATAATGGAAGTTGAAAACATTTTTTTCCTTAAGAGTGAATAAGCCGTAAATGAAATATCAATGGAGGTCGTCTGAAAGAAATTTCAGACGGCCTTATGTGATTTGACCATCTCTTTACTGCAAAGCTCCAAGCACCATACCAATGCAATGGCGGCAATCGTCAGCGAAACGGTCAGCGCGGTCCAGAAGCCGTAAATGCCCATATCGGCATGATAGGCAAGCAGGTAGCCGGGCAACAGGCCGCAGCCCCAGAAAGCCACGGCATGGATGAACATCGGCATTTTGGTCACTTTATAGCCGCGCAGCGCATATGAAGCGATACATTGGGTGGCATCTGCCAGTTGGAATAGGGAAGCGAAAAATAAAACGGTTGCGGCAATGCCTAATACTGCCGCATCGTTGGTGTACATACCTGCCAACTGAAAGCGAAAGACAACCAAGAGCAGCGCGGTGCAGGTGGCAAGTAGCCAGCCCAACACCAGCGAAACGCCTGAAATATAACGCGCCCGCAAAAAATCGCGCCGCCCGAGCGAAAAGCCAACGCGTACCGTGCTTGCCGAGCCGACACTTTGCGGAACCATATACAAAATACCCGACAGGCTGATGACGACTTGTTGCGCGGCGACATAATCTTCGCCGAATGGCGCCACCAAAAAGACGATAAACGAAAACGCGCTGGCTTCTAGAAAATAAGACAAGCCGATGGGTGCGCCGATTTTCCAAATCTGTTTAAAGGCCGCCAAATCGGGTTTGCCGATTTTTGCCGTCAAGCCAAACGGACGGAAGAATTTTTCTTTGGTGATATAAAGCCACAAAGCCAATGCGCTGAACCAAAATACCGCTGCCGTTGCCACGCCGCAACCTGCGCCGCCCAAAGCAGGCATACCGAATTTGCCGTAAACGAACACATAGTTCAGCGGTACATTCAACGCAAATGCCGCGAAGCTGACCAACATAATTACGCGCGGACGGTTCAAGCTTGAGGCATAGGCGTGCAGAGCGCGGTGTATCATGGCGGCCGGCATAGCCAAGCTGGTAAAGAACATATATTGCGCCATCGTGTCTTCGACATAATTGTTCAATGTCAGCCAATGACGGAAAGGCGTAATCATCGCCCACATCAACAACATGCCGAATACGCCCAAACACAAGCCAAACCAAATGCCTTGCATTCCTGTTTTGCCGACTTCTTCGGTTTTACCTGCGCCGTACAACTGGGCAATCATCGGGTTCAACGCCGCCATCACGCCCATAAAGGTAATGTAAATCGTGGAAAATGCGCTGCTGCCCAAAGCCACCGCGGCCAAATCTTCCTTACCTGCGCCACCAGCCATTACCGTATCGACAAAACCAATACCCACTTGCGCCACTTGCGCCAACAGCATAGGCAGGGCGAGGGCAGTAAGCAGGCGGGTTTCTTTTAAGAAAACAGGAAAGGCAAAGCGGTTGAGGTTCAGTAGCATAATGTGTGCGATTTGAGGATAAAGGCCGTCTGAAAACAGAAACGTAAAATTATAAAGGGTAAAGTTGATAAGCAGGCAATATGTTGTTTAATCGCTAAATTTTTCAGACGGCCTTAAAAGTCGGATGTCTTTTTACTGCTTCCAACCAGCTGTCCGGCGTTTGAAACTGCATCAGGCCGTCTGAAAGCGATACTGCGGCTTGGGTAGTCGAAGCGCGGGTCAGTTTTTCGTTGGTTTCAGCATCGTAAATGGTGTAATCGATACGCAGGCAGCTTTCGATTTCAACGATATCCATATCAACGCGGATTTTTTGGCCGAAACGGGCAGGACGGATGTATTTGAGGTTCATCTGCACAATCGGCCAGCTGTACCCCTGTCGCCCCATTTCATTGTAGTCATAACCGATGGAAGACAAAAAAGCGCAACGTGCGGTTTCAAGGTATTTGACATAGTTGCCGTGCCACACGATGTGCATGGCATCTACGTCAAA
>NZ_JBQCVF010000082.1:0-10246 GCF_051962515.1 Neisseria sp. P0009.S007
AAAAACCCTGCCTATCCTGACACTTTGTACGTTGACAGCCTGATTGGCGCCCATACCGTCAACACCGTTCCCGATGCCACACTCAAAGCCTTTATCGACCACGGCACCGCCAAAGCCACGTTAACCGAAGGTGTGAACGAAGCCCAAGCGCAGCTTGCCGAAACCGCGAAACTCGGCATTGATGTTGAAACTTTGGCAACTCGTTTACAGGAAGACGGTTTGAAACAATTTGAAGAAGCCTTCGCCAACCTACTGGCTCCCTTGGCTTAAGCGGATTGAACGGGCGGCAAAGAAACTTAAATCATTTTGAAAAGTCTCAGGCCGTCTGAAACCCAAATTCGGGCGTGTACGGCACACCCTTTTCTATCACGATTTGAATACCGTGCAGGCATACTGCCCCTGCCCTACAAAACCACCCTGCCATGTATATAGGACGTTTTGCCCCCAGCCCTACCGGCCTACTTCATATCGGCTCCCTACTGACCGCCGTTGCCTCCTATGCTGACGCGCGCGCTCATCAGGGTAAATGGCTGGTCCGCATTGAAGACCTTGACCCCCCGCGTGAAATGCCCGGCGCCGCCGACGACATTTTGCGCACGCTTGAAGCTTTCGGCTTTGAGTGGGACGGCGAAATCGCCTATCAAAGCCGCCGTTACGACCTATATCAAGACACCCTCGACCGCCTTAAAGCAGCCGGGCTGGTGTATCCCTGCTATTGCAGCCGCAAAGACTGGCAGGCGGCGGCAACACATGGCGCAGACGGATTTGTGTATAACGGCCGTTGCCGCAATCCTCAGCAAAGACCCGACACGCAAAACAAAACGCCGGCATGGCGCATTCAAGTGCCCGATCGCGTAATCGGTTTTCCAGACGGCATTGTCGGACATTACGCACAAAATCTGGCGCACGACATCGGCGATTTTGTCCTACTTCGTGCCGACGGCTATTGGGCATATCAGCTTGCCGTGGTTGCTGACGATGCCGACCAAGGAATAACGCATATTGTCCGCGGTCAGGACTTACTCGTTTCCACGCCACGCCAAATCTATCTGCAACAATGCCTCGGCGTTCCCACACCGGCCTACGCCCACCTTCCCCTATTGACCAACAACCAAGGGCAAAAATGGTCGAAACAAACCCTTGCCCCGGCTTTGGATTTGAATCAAAAAGAACAACTCCTACGCCAAGTCCTAACCTACCTCAACCTACCCGATGCACCTACCGTGAACCGTCCGCAGGAATTGCTTGATTGGGCGGTGGTACACTGGCAAATGGACAAAATCCCAAAATCGTCCATTATCACGGACTGAATTAGCGCAATTACAACAAAATTACTCTAGGTATTACAATATTTCATAAAATTATGTAAGTAATCTTCCGATTCATCCCAAACCATGCCCAAGAAGCGAAAAATCATGTATATTTTAAAAATTTCCTAAAATTGTCACAAACTGATAATTTCAAGCTGACAACAACATACGGCTGACGCGTTATCAAGGACGACAAAGCGCGACAGATCTCCCACGATACAACAAAAAGAATACCGCTATGCCAAGTGCCATTATTGTAGAAGACGAAGTATTAGCAGCAGAACGCTTACGTGTATTATTGGAAGAGTGCAATGTCGTACTGCTCAACGTCTTTCACCATGCCATGCCAGCATTGGAGTGGCTGAGCGTCCACGAAGTTGACATCGTCTTTGCCGACATCGGCATGCCGGAAATCGACGGTCTCGAATTTGTCGAACGCATTAAGCGTACCGCCAAGCGCCAGCCGGAAATTGTCTTCACCACAGCCTACGAAGAACACGCCCTGCGCGCATTTGAGCTGGCTGCCGCAGACTATCTGCTCAAACCGATCAAAATGACCCGCCTGCAAACCGCGCTTGACCGCATCATCGAGAAAAACCGCGAAAAAGCAGACAGTTTTACCCATTTCAAAGTGTACAACCGCGAACGCATGGTTGAAATTCCATGGCAACAGGCGCGTTACCTGATGGCGGAACACAAAACCGTCTATCTGTTTACTGGCGACGGCCAAAGCTACGAATTACCGAAGACCTTGGTTTACTGGGAAGAATTGCTGGGCGACAAAGTCATCCGCATCCACCGCAATGCCCTCGTCTTCCGCCACACCCTCGACAGTCTGATTCGACTGGACGATGACGAAAACGATGAATCCGCATCCACGTGGAGCGCTAAAATTCTCGATATTCCGACCCCGTTGCCCGTCAGCCGCCGGCAACTCTCCACCCTGCGGAAAATCATTAAAAACAGCATCTAACAATGCGCTCCTTGACTCGTTCTCTTTAAATCAAAGGCCGTCTGAAAAGATACTTTTCAGACGGCCTTTTAACTTATCAGCCAAATGGTAGAAATTTAAAAAAAGAATAGTCCAAATCTGTCGTTTAGCTCTATCCAAGCTTTCAATTTGATCAAAGCTTGTTTTGCCCTCAAACAAGCTTTTCTATCCACCAATCCAACATTTTTGAATTACTACTACTCAACAGAAAAGGCCGTCTGAAAAATTCAGACGGCCTCGATATTCAAGCCTTACAAATTAAAAGAACAATTCACGCCAGCTGATGCGTTTGAGTCCGCATGTACGGCCTTGTACTTCCAGGCTAACCAGCTGGTTAGACAAGAGACTGCGATCGCCTTTGGTTGCAAAACATTTATTGTTTGGCACGCTCGGCGTAGCGTTCAACTCCTTATCCGTACCCGTGCCGCCGCTATCGCCATCGGCAGTTACCGGAGAATCATCGGCTTTGCTGGAATTTATATAAGTAAAGTTGATAACACCATCAAAAGTCATACCGTTGGCGTAATAAATCTGGCCATTATTCTCGCGTTTGATAAATGTACGATCCTTGCTGGAGATACGCGCATCACGCAAGCCCAAACGACCGCCATTTTCAGCATTTACACCCAGAATAATCGTTTTCGCTGTCGTTTGTGTGGATGTACTGTCCGGTAAACAAACATCGGTACTAGAAGAGTCAGTATGAATTGTTTTGGTTTCATACTTGCGGATGGTCACAACAGCTGTACGCAAAATCATCGTCGGCTTGACAGTCACACGTTCATTCGGATCTAAAGTCAGACTCCAGCCTTTTTTACCTTCACCAACCTTATTGTCGCTGACATAAATATGTTCGTCGTCACTTTCTCTAGTTTGCTGTTCCAACTCACTACTTTTTGCCAAAACCGCATCAGTAGATACATCATCGTAAATACCGTAAACGGCATTGATTTGTCCGTTAGTACCTTCTAGTTCATTCTGATAAATCTCGCTACCCGTACCAAAAATAACGACATACTTATCTTTACCACGACGTGATACCGCAGGCGCAGACGTAATCGGTTGATTCCCCGAACCTTGGAAAATCATTTGCGCCGACCATTCAGACTCGGTTTTACCTCTCAAGTCGAAGCGGAACATATTGCCGTAACGGTCACCGGCATAAGCAATATCAACAATACCGTCAAAATCGGTGTCTACCAAAGTAGGGGTAGAGAGGCCGCCTTTGCCATTCGGTGCAGGAATTCTAGCTAAGAGCTTGCCGGCTTTAGAAGAAGAAACATTAGTACCAGTATTTTTTGTCCCTGCCTCTTTCCCTGTCATATCATAAACATACAAAGCCGTTTCATTGTCGGCACTGTTCACATCCTCAGTACGATAGCCGCTAGCCAAGAAGCCCGCATAACGCACATTCGATTCCAGATTGACCGGAGTGGTATCGCGTTTGATGGAAACACGGCCGATTTGTGTCGAACCAATGGTATAACCCAGCTTATTGTCAAAGCCTTTTTTTGTTTCAAACAAAGGCACAGTCGTATTCCAACCACTACGATCGCTGTTAGCTACCGCACCAATATTCAACGCATACGCACCGCGTCCACCCTGACCCATCGCACCAAACATAAAGGTTTGCTTATCAGGCGTTTGGCGGAGAACAAAGCCACCATTAACCATATAGCGGTGTGGCGTGCTAGAGCCGTAACCATCGCGTGCAATATCTTTCAGAACTTTGCCCAAAGTTGTTGCTTGACCTTTCTCGTCCTCGCGCTCCATGCCTGCCGGAATATAGCTGAGTTTCAAGTCATAAGGATTGCTAGGCGTACCATTACGGAAAATATGTACCATGCCGTCATTGGCAGCAGAGACCAAAAACTCTTGACGGTTGTCGCGCTTATCGCCAATAGCTGCAACCGAACCATCTAAAATATCGCCTAAATTACGTTCATCTTTACTTGAATCAGCAGAATCTGTCGGACGAATTCGATAAGACTGGCTATAACCTTTTGTCTCTGCATCCGCTTTGATGGTTTCATCACTACCTACTCGGCCAGTCCATTTCAGCAATGCATTTTTCCATTCCAACTTATCTTTCGCACCACCGTCTGAAATGCCAAAATCGGCATTTGAAGCCTCATTATCTGCAACTCTATCGATGAAATAGGTCTTACTGCCGTCATTAACCAAAGTAAGGCGGTTATTAAATGATGGCTGAACAAACTCAGTCGTATTGATAGGTGTACCATCACGGTTCAATTTATAAAACCGCAATTGACTACTCCAAGAGCCGGTATTCAAATGAACCGTTGCCGCCATATCGGGAATACCCATACTGGTCGTTGCCGGAGCAGTAGAGGATACTCCTTCAAATTTCGTATTTTTGCTGTCATTTTCAATATTGTCGACAATGGTTTTAAAGGCTTCAAGCAAATCTTCTTTTTTCGCAGCATTAAAATACCAGTCTGGACGGCTCGCACCCTTTTCCAGATACTCTCTCCCAACTTCAGAGATCCCCTCACCAAAACCCACAGTAAAAGTCTGAACCAATTGCTTGCTGTAATCTATGCCTTTGGGATCGCTTGGATCACCATCCCAGCTCTTACCCGCAGCATCTGAACCGTCTTTTGCTGTTTTAATGTCTTTTTCTGCCAAAGTCTGGCTAAAGAAACGCATACCGCGTTTTTCATCCTTATAGTTCCTATCCCAATAAGGAACAATAATTTCGCCTGCAGCTACCCACATATACCTACCATAATTAGGATCATACTCATGCTTATATTTACTAGATTGACATAGCAATTTCTTTTCATTCTCAGGCAAGCCAAAATCATTATCATATTGATAAGGTAGAAAATCAAAGTATCCTTTGATACGACCTCCACCATTAAAGAATTTACCTTTCCCATAGCTATCATCATTAGCCTTCACTTCAGACGGCCCAAAATATTGGTATGCAGACGTACCCGCACTACGTTCAATATCGCGGTAATAGTTTGAATAGTAATAATCCCTATCGTAGTTGAAGTTAGTATTACGAGATAAACGAGGATCTTCACCTGGAATCTGGTTACTACAACTCATATTGGCATCGCCGTCCGACATCACAATCACATAAGACTTCTGACAACGGTATTTGATATTGGGCATCACAAAGTTTTTGACTACTTCATAGTAGCGGCGCGTGATTGGCGTAGCATGGCCAGGATCAATGCCATCTACCCTCCTTTGAACATCCTTCCAATCATCGGTAAAGCCCCCCTCATCTGGAGTATCAGTACGACCATTGTTATGCAGAGTTTGCAAACCCCACTGGAATCGTTGTTTTTCGCCATACTCTTTCAATACCGATTTTAGGGCCTCCTTAGTAATCGTTATTCTTTTATCAGCCCGTACAGATGTTTCCTTACCTTGTACATTCCATTGCATACTGCCCGAGTCATCAATCAAAAACATAATATTGTGTTTGACTTTGGGTTGGCCGCTGACGTCGGTTTTGTTTTGCAGGTAAAAAGGAGTTTGGGCAAATTGCTGCGTATTTGCCTGAACGGAAATACTGATGAGTGCTAAAGCGGAAGCTACGCTTGCATGAATGAGGCGATAGCGGCCTGATGGAGCGTTTTGCATAATGTGTTCTTTTTTCATCGGATAATCTCAGCTAAAAATGACGTTGTTTTTATTTTTTATAAGGTTACGATTCTAGCATAAACAGCCTGTTTCATGTTTGATTCGGCTGAATTTCCCTACACCTGCATTTCAAACACAACAAAAATGAAACAATCTGCCTGCTCAGTTTTCAGACGGCCTGACTGAATATTTAGTTCAACTTTATTCATCAAGCATTCCAAAAGCAAGGGACTGTACCATAAAGATAAAACGTTTTTAAATTATCGATTATTTGCTCTACGCTTGAAATTCCTATTACTTTGACTTAAAATACACTGCTTCTACGGCATAGACCGCTATGTCTGAAAAAGCACGTTACACAGCAAAATCAAAGCTGCGGAGCGTGTTTTTTTTTAGCCGAGATTTCCGAAGGCTGTCTTTTTTGTAAACAATTTTTATTTTTCAGACGGCCTGACCCATTTTTTTCGAACCGACCATCATCAGGCAAACAGGATTCCATCATGACCACTCCGGCTCTTCTCGTTCTCGCTGACGGCAGCGTATTTCACGGCACATCAATCGGTTACGAAGGTTCGACTTCCGGCGAAGTCGTGTTCAACACTTCCATGACCGGCTATCAGGAAATCCTGACCGACCCTTCCTACTGCAAACAAATCGTTACCCTCACCTACCCACACATCGGCAACACCGGCACCAACGCCGAAGATGAAGAAAGTCGCAGCGTTTACGCCGCCGGTTTGATTATCCGCGACCTGCCGCTCTTGCACAGCAACTTCCGCGCCTCTGAAAGCCTGCACGACTATTTGGTACGCAACCAAACCGTCGCCATCGCCGATATCGATACTCGCCGCCTGACCACCCTGTTGCGTAAAAAAGGTTCACAAGGCGGTGCAATCTTGACCGGTGCAGATGCCACGGTTGAAAAAGCACAAGAACTGATTGCCGCATTCGGCAGCATGGTCGGCAAAGATTTGGCAAAAGAAGTTTCCTGCACAGAAACTTACGAATGGACCGAAGGCGAATGGGAATTGGGCAAAGGTTTCGTTACCCCTTCCGAACTGCCTTACCACGTCGTCGCCTACGATTTCGGTGTCAAAACTAACATCCTGCGCATGCTCGCCTCGCGCGGCTGCCGCCTGACCGTCGTTCCCGCACAAACCAGCGCGGAAGAAGTATTGGCACTCAATCCTGACGGCGTATTCCTGTCCAACGGCCCCGGCGACCCCGAGCCTTGCGACTACGCCATCAAAGCCGTACAAAAACTGATGGAAAGCGGCAAACCGATTTTCGGCATTTGTTTGGGACACCAGCTGATCAGCCTCGCCATCGGCGCAAAAACCCTGAAAATGCGCTTCAGCCATCACGGTGCCAACCATCCAGTACAAGATTTGGATAGCGGCAAAGTCGTCATTACCAGCCAAAACCACGGTTTCGCCGTTGATGCTGACACTTTGCCTGCCAACGCACGCATTACCCACAAATCCTTGTTTGACAACACTTTACAAGGCATCGAACTGACAGACAAACCCGTGTTCTGCTTCCAAGGCCACCCCGAAGCCAGCCCGGGTCCGCAAGACGTCGGTTATCTGTTCGACAAATTCATTGACAATATCAAAGCAGCAAAACAATAAAGCTGATTTTTTCAGACGGCCACACTCAACTCAACAACAGGCCGTCTGAAAACCAAACCTCAAATATATGAATTCAGGTACACTCTCTCTCAACATCTACACAGTCTGAAACCCAACCCTCTAATCAAAAAGGAAAAACCATGACAGAAAAGCAAATGCGCATTCTTTCCGTCGTCGCCACCCTAACCGCCGTCGGTATGTACGTTTCCTATATCCCACAAATCCAAAACAACCTTGCCGGCAACCCCGGCTCGCCGTTGCAGCCTCTCGTCGCCGCCATCAACTGCACATTATGGGTTGCCTACGGCTTTTTGAAAGAAAAACGCGACTACCCCGTTATGCTGGCAAACGCCCCAGGCATCATTTTGGGTTTGATTACATTTGTCACTAGTTTTTAAGGAAGTTTTCAGACGGCCTGTGCAAAATAAAAACGCAAAAGGTCGTCTGAAAAAGAGTCACCAAAATATCAACGGCAGGAATTTTTCAGGTAGCTTTTTATCGAAAAGCAGATGGAACAAATGCCGCGAGCGTTTTTTCAGACGACCTTTGAACCCATCGGTAGGGTGTGTGCCGCAAGGCACGCACGCGGTGGGTTGGAGTTGCAGGGAAAATGGAGAACGCGTGCGTACCGCACACACCCTACATGCAGGCTACGGCTTACTATACATTAAACAGGAGCAAATAATGAATCCGATAATGGGCGGTAACATCTATTCTGCGACACTGGATGGCTGGGAAATTTCTTGGGAAAGCCAAAAAGAATATCGACACTGGTGTATTCAGAAAAAATCAAATAATAACAGAACATTGTTGGTCATTATGTTCAACCCAGGGAGCTTGAGTAGCGATGGGAGAAATTTATCTAGAGATACAACTCTTCGTATACTTCGTGAAGTATGTGGCAATGCAGGATTTAATCAGGTAATTCTAAATCTTTTTGATTACGCAAATCCCCAAACCGCACCTTTGTTCTCAAATTGGGAGAAACGTGATTTAAATAGCAACCTGATATTTGAGCATCTTTCTGAATTTAAATACGATAATTATATTATGGCATATGGAAGCTATCAGTCAGATCTATTATATGAGAAGGATATTTTGGAGCGTATCAATTTAATACAAAACATGCTAAAAAAAGATAAAGAGATTGAGTTGCCAAGAAATCAAAATGGAACACCTAAACATCCAACTGTATGGCAGCGACAAAAATTAAAACCCGATATTACTAGAATATTATCTAAGTATAGAGAAAATTAACTGAAATCATAGAGAGTCATAACATGCCCAAACGTACCGACCTAAAATCCATCCTTATCATCGGCGCCGGCCCTATCGTTATCGGTCAGGCCTGCGAATTTGACTATTCGGGCGCACAGGCCTGCAAAGCCTTGCGTGAAGAAGGCTATAAAGTCATTTTGGTAAACTCCAACCCTGCCACGATTATGACCGACCCTGAAATGGCGGATGTTACCTACATCGAGCCGATTATGTGGCAGACGGTGGAGAAAATTATTGCCAAAGAGCGTCCTGACGCGATTCTGCCCACGATGGGCGGTCAGACTGCGCTGAACTGTGCGCTGGATTTGGCGCGCAACGGCGTGTTGGCGAAATATAATGTCGAATTAATCGGCGCGACCGAAGATGCGATTGATAAGGCGGAAGACCGCGGCCGCTTTAAAGAAGCGATGGAAAAAATCGGTTTGTCTTGCCCGAAATCTTTTGTCTGCCACACCATGAACGAGGCATTGGCAGCGCAAGAACAGGTTGGCTTCCCTACCCTGATTCGTCCTTCTTTCACGATGGGCGGTTCGGGCGGCGGCATTGCCTACAACAAAGACGAGTTCTTAGCAATTTGCGAACGCGGTTTTGATGCGTCGCCTACGCATGAGTTGCTGATTGAGCAGTCTGTTCTCGGCTGGAAAGAGTACGAGATGGAAGTTGTACGCGATAAAAACGACAACTGTATCATTATCTGCTCGATTGAAAACTTCGACCCGATGGGCGTGCATACCGGTGACTCCATCACTGTTGCGCCAGCACAAACATTGACCGACAAAGAATACCAAATAATGCGTAATGCTTCGTTGGCAGTATTGCGCGAAATCGGCGTGGATACCGGCGGCTCAAACGTTCAGTTTGCAGTAAACCCTGAAAACGGCGAGATGATTGTCATTGAGATGAACCCACGCGTGAGCCGTTCTTCCGCGTTGGCATCTAAAGCAACGGGCTTCCCGATTGCCAAAGTAGCAGCCAAACTGGCTGTCGGCTTTACACTGGACGAGTTGCGCAACGACATTACCGGCGGCCGTACCCCTGCGTCGTTCGAACCTTCCATCGACTATGTCGTAACCAAAATCCCGCGTTTTGCGTTTGAAAAATTCCCTGCCGCAGACGACCGCCTGACTACGCAGATGAAATCGGTGGGCGAAGTGATGGCGATGGGCCGTACCATTCAAGAAAGCTTCCAAAAAGCCTTGCGCGGCTTGGAAACCGGCTTGTGTGGCTTCAACCCTCGCAGCGAAGACAAAGCGGAAATCCGCCGCGAACTGGCCAACCCCGGCCCTGAGCGTATGATTTTTGTAGCCGATGCGTTCCGCGCAGGCTTCACACTGGAAGAAATCCACGAAATCTGCGCCATCGATCCTTGGTTCTTGGCGCAAATCGAAGACTTGGTAAAAGAAGAAAAATCGGTT
>NZ_JBQCVF010000083.1:0-10155 GCF_051962515.1 Neisseria sp. P0009.S007
TTGATTTTAAAGAAATAAAAAAACAGTTTTATTGATCTTGGTGTGGATGGATTGTTGACAGTTTGAGTAAGGAGAAGGTTTTTTGTAAATGACGAATAGCAAAAAACCTCTTGATTCAATCAAGAGGTTTTTTTAAATTTGGTGCCCAGGGTCGGACTCGAACCGACACACCTTGCGGCGGGGGATTTTGAGTCCCCTGCGTCTACCAATTTCGCCACCTGGGCTAGCGAAGAAGTCGTCATTATAGCGAGTTCTCGAATCTTGTAAAGCGGTATTTGAAAAAAAATTGAATTATTTTTATATTTATTTGATTTTTAATGAATTAAACTTTTTGAGTTTAATGCCTGTCCAAATGGAAGGTAGGTTTTTAAAACAAAAAAACGGTATTTATCTACAAAAAGGGCTACTTTTAATGTGTTAAACGCGTTAATATGAAGATGTTTTGTTTTTAGACTGGCCGGGTGGTTGTTTGGCCTTATTTATTTGAAACGGTTTTGGAGAAAATTTATGCTTTCCGTTACACGAACTTTCTTACTCAGTGCTATTGCGTTGGCCACCCTGGCTGCTTGTCAGCCTAAAGAGGAAGCCAAAGAGGCTTCTTCGGCGCCTGCCGCTTCTGCCGCACCGGCCGCTTCCGGTGAATCTACTGCCAAAGCGCAAGCGCGTGGTACCGATATGCGCAAAGAAGACATTGGCGGCGATTTTACGTTGACCGATGGCGACGGCAAACCTTTCAGCCTGAGCGATTTGAAAGGCAAAGTGGTTATCCTGTCTTTCGGTTATACCCATTGTCCTGACGTGTGCCCGACCGAGTTGCTGACCTACAGCGATACTTTGAAACAATTGGGCGACCAGGCTAAAGACGTGAAAGTAGTATTCGTCAGCATCGACCCTGAGCGCGATACGCCTGAAGTAATCGGCAAATACGCCAAACAGTTCAACCCTGATTTTATCGGCCTGACGGCTACCGGCGATCAAAGCCTGCCTGTCATCAAACAGCAATACCGTGTGGTATCGGCTAAAGTCAACCAAAAAGAAGACAGCGAAAACTATTTGGTCGACCACTCTTCAGGTGCATATTTGATTGATAAAAACGGCGAAGTGGCGATTTTCTCGCCTTACGGCAGCGAGCCGGAAACGATTGCAGCCGATGTGAAAACTTTATTGTAAAACCGTAGTTGGGGCCGTCTGAAATGGGTTGTGGATTT
The DNA here is from genome assembly GCF_051962515.1 of Neisseria sp. P0009.S007. NCBI lineage: Bacteria > Pseudomonadati > Pseudomonadota > Betaproteobacteria > Neisseriales > Neisseriaceae > Neisseria > Neisseria sp. P0009.S007. The sequence continues at coordinate 1,209 of NZ_JBQCVF010000083.1, forward strand.
CAGACGGCCTTCTTGCTTTTGATACGGCAAAGGAAAAGAAAAATGACCGACACACTTTTAACGATTGCTTTATCCAAGGGGCGAATTTTTGAGGAAACCCTGCCGCTGTTGGCTGCTGCAGGTATTGTGCCTGCGGAAGAGCCGGAAAAATCGCGCAAGCTGATTATTGGTACGAATCATGACAATATCCGTTTGGTAATTGTACGTGCAACCGACGTGCCGACTTATGTGCAATATGGTGCGGCGGATTTCGGTATTGCCGGTAAGGACGTGCTGATCGAGCATGGCGGAGATGGCCTGTATCAACCTTTGGATTTGCACATCGCCTCATGCCGCATGATGGTTGCGGTTAAAAAAGGTTTTGATTACGCCGCCGCTTCCAAACCCGGCAGCCGTTTGCGGATTGCCACCAAATATCCCGACATCGCCGCTGAACATTTTGCCGGCAAAGGTGTGCATGTGGACATCATCAAACTATACGGCTCGATGGAGCTTGCGCCTTTGGTCGGTTTGAGCGACGCGATTGTCGATTTGGTTTCCAGTGGCAATACGTTGAAGGCCAATGGTTTGGAAGCTGTAGAACATGTGGCTGATATTTCCAGCCGCTTGGTGGTCAACAAAGCTGCTTTGAAAACCAAATATGAGCTGTTGAATCCGATTATTCAGGCATTTGAAAATGCCGCTAAGGCCGTCTGAAAATTTTGGATAGACATTGCAAACCTGTTTGTCAACCCAGTTTGAAAGCCCCGTCATGATGCAAAGCAAATCGACACTCGATACGATTCTTTCCCATCGCTCCATCCGCAGGTTTACTTCCGAACCGATTGCCGATGAAATCCTCGATACGCTGGTGCGCGCCGGGCAGCAGGCTTCGACTTCCAACAACCTGCAATGCGTTTCCATCATCCGCGTATCCGACCTTGCGCTGAGACAGGGGATACATGAAGCGGCTGGAAGCGCACCTTATATTGTCCATTGTGCGGAATTTTTATTGTTTTGCATCGATTTTTCCAAACACAAGGCAATGTTTCCCGATGCGCAAATTGATTGGGCGGAAGTCACCCTGATTGGCGCGGTCGATGCAGGTATTATTGCGCAAAACGTATTGCTTGCCGCCGAATCGCTTGGGCTGGGCGGCGTGTATATTGGCGCATTGCGCAATAATGCGCAAAAAGTGTCGGACGTATTGAACCTGCCGGATTATTGCGTGCCTTTGGTGGGGCTCTGCCTCGGTTATCCCGACCAAGACCCGCCGTTCAAACCGCGCCTGCCGAAGGAAATGGTGTACGCCGAAAACGCTTGTCCGAGCCTGAATGCCGATGCGGTCGAAACCTATAATCAGGCAGTAGCGGATTATTATGAGTTACGCAAGGGCAGGCCGATACCTTGGAAAGAATCGCTGGCCAAAACCTTGGGCAATCCTGTGCGGCCGCATATGTTGGCGTTTTTGCAGAAAAAAGGTTTTTTGAAAAGATAATGTTCAGACGGCCTGTGCGTGGCTGAGGCCGTCTGAAAACAATAGGAATAAAACAAAGAAGAGAGCAAACCATGAAGAAACTCGACACCCAATCCCCTGATTTTCAAGCCGAACTCAAAGCGTTACTCGCTTTTGAAACCGCGCAAAACCCTGAAATCGACCGTGTTGTTGCCGACATCTGCGCCGATGTTCAAAAACGCGGCGATGCGGCGCTGATTGAATACACCAACCGCTTTGACGGTACATCCGCTCAAACCATCGACGATTTAATCCTGACGCAAGACGATTTGCAGTCTGCGTTTGAGCGTTTGCCTGAAAACATTCAGATAGCCTTGAAAACGGCCGCGAGACGGGTGGAAAGCTACCATAAACACCAAAAAATGGAGTCGTGGACGTACGAAGACGAAGACGGCACGCTTTTGGGCCAACAGATTACGCCGCTTGACCGTGTCGGTATTTATGTTCCGGGCGGTAAAGCCGCTTATCCGAGTTCCGTCATCATGAATGCCATGCCTGCCCACGTTGCTGGCGTGAAAGAAATCATCATGGTCGTTCCCACTCCGAAAGGCGAGCGCAACGATATTGTGTTGGCGGCTGCTTTTGTGGCCGGTGTGACCAAAGTATTTACGGTCGGAGGCGCGCAGGCGGTTGCGGCTTTGGCTTATGGTACGGAATCGGTGCCTCAAGTCGATAAGATTACCGGCCCTGGCAATGCTTTTGTCGCTGCGGCCAAGCGACGCGTGTTCGGCGTGGTCGGTATTGATATGGTGGCAGGGCCGTCTGAAATTTTGGTGATTGCCGATGGTACGACGCCTGCCGATTGGGTGGCCATGGATTTGTTCAGTCAGGCGGAACACGATGAAATTGCACAAGCGATTTTGATCGGTACTTCTCAAGCGTATTTGGACGAAGTTCAGACGGCCATGAACCGCCTGATTGAAACCATGCCGCGCCGTGCGATTATTGAAGCTTCATTGGGCAACCGCGGTGCAATGATTTTGGCTAAAGATTTGGACGAAGCCTGTGAAATCGCCAACTATATTTCTCCCGAACACTTGGAACTGTCGGTCGAAAATCCGCAAGAGTGGGCGAAAAAAATCCGCCATGCCGGTGCGATTTTCATGGGACGCTATACCAGTGAAAGCCTTGGCGACTATTGCGCTGGCCCCAACCACGTTTTGCCGACCAGCCGCACGGCGCGTTTCTCTTCTCCTTTGGGAACATATGATTTCCAAAAACGCTCCAGTCTGATTCAGGTTTCAGAACAAGGCGCGCAGAAGTTGGGCAAAACCGCCAGCGTGTTGGCGCATGGCGAAAGCTTGACCGCGCACGCCAGAGCGGCTGAGTTCCGTTTGAAAGACTGAGTGAAACGTTGGTTAAAGTCGTAAGAAATCAAAAAAAGGGCATCTAAACAGATGCCCTTTTTATTGTGATGAAGGTTTGGTCGATAAGGCATCAGGCCGTCTGAAAACAGGGTTAACGGTTTTTCAGCCAGTCATTACGCATTTGTGCGGCTTCTTCAAAATAGCGGTAAAGCTCGGTTTTGTTGCCTTCTGAAAGGAGTTGTTCCAATTTGGATAATTGTTCTTTCAAGTCGCCGGTCAGTTTGAGCAGGGCAGGGCGGTTGGCCATGCAGATGTCTGTCCAAACGGCAGGATGGCTGGAAGCAATGCGGGTAAAGTCGCGAAAGCCGGTGGCGGCATAGGGGAGATAGTCTTTGCCGTGCGGATGGTCAACCAAAGCATGAACATAGGCAAAGGCGGCCAAGTGCGGCAGGTGGGAAACGGCGGCAAAAATATTGTCGTGTTCTTCGGCGCTCATGGTGGAAATTTGTGAACCAACCGCCTGCCACAGGCTTTTCAGCCGTCTTAGGCCGTCTGAAGCTTCTTGGCCGTGTAGCGTAATGATAAGGCGGCTGTTTTGAAACAAACCGCAACGCGCGGATTTTGCCCCGCTTTGATCCGAGCCGGCAATCGGGTGGGAGGCAAAACATTGCGGCAGGCGGTCGGATAAGTGGGTGCGGAAGGCATTGAGTGCCGATTGTTTGGTGCTGCCGACATCGGAAACGCAGGCTGTATCTTTTAAGAAGGGCTTGATGTCGCGGCATACGTCAGGCAGGACGGAGACAGGCGTGGCAATCAAAACCAAATCGGCATTGCCGATACTTTCGGCGCAAATATTCGGATAGGCATGGTCGATGATACCGCATTCGAGTGCGTAATTGAGGTTGTCGGCATTGGTGTCGATGCCGGTAACGGTTTGCACCAGTCCCAAGCGTTTGAGGTCGAGCATGAACGAGCCGCCGATTAAACCGACGCCGATAAGGGTAATGTGGGGGAAAAAGGCGGAAGTGTTCATGGTTTGAATCCGGTACAAGTGGAAAAGCTTATTTTAATCCGTTATGGAGGTCGTCTGAAAGTTGTCATCAAGGTTTCAGACGGCCTTTTTTATGGTCGAATTTTCATGATTTAGGCATAGAAAACTCCGTTTAGTAGGAGCATGTAACCGATTATCAGATTTTCATACACTAAAATAATCATCTGAATTAGTATAACGTCTTAAAGTAAGTAATTGGTATCTTAAAGTAAATTATTACATCATATTTTATTTTGATTGATATCGAATAAAATAATTCACTCAGAAAGAAGGAATTTATGAGTTTTTCACAAACCGAATTAGTCAACGCAATGCGTTTGCTTTCTACCCGTCTGCCGCAGTTTCCGGAGCAGCAAAACCAAGTATCCCGCATGTTGCGCATCGTAACCGAACGTTTGAGCAGCCATTTGAACGAAAACCTGAAAGCGTTCGGCATCAATGAAAACCTGTGGTTTTCCCTGATGGCGGTTTACGTCAGCCCAAACAGCGAAATCCTGCCTTCGCGCTTGAGCGACTTGATGGACTTGACGCGCACCAGTGCCACACGCCTGTCGGACGACATGGTTGAGCGCGGCTGGGTAGAGCGTTATATCAATCAAAAAGACCGCCGTCAGATTGTGCTAAAATTGACCCCTTCGGGTGAGACCTTCATCCACGAAGTATGGCCGCAAATTGCCCGTCAGAGCGGCCAGGCGTGGGAAGATTTCACGAAAGAGGATTATGATACGCTGCAACACCTGTTGGGTAAACTGTTGAACCGTTTGGGCAATTGACAACAGACGGCCTGATGGTCTGCGGCAGACACACATAAACGGAGTCTGTATGAAATTAGGTTTGGTCAAATCAAGCGTATGCGTTGCCGCTGTTTCGCTGTTGGCGGCATGTGCGCCGTTCGGCAAACAGTCGCCTTTGGATGAGACAACAGCCTATCCGCTGCCGCAAGGCCAATCTGCCGCTACTGCCCAAGACGGCTGGTGGATGAAGCTGAAAGATAAAAAATTAAACAATTTGATTGCTTCCGCCATTCAGACGTCTACCAATCTGCGTGTCGTCAAGGCAAGGTTTGAGCAGGCTCAGGCGCAGCTGGGCGTTGTAGGAGCCGCAAACAAACCGCAAGTCGGTTTGGGCGTTACAGGTCTGGGTGCTTATGTTTCACCCAAACCTCAAGCCGGTATGGTTGATACCGACCATACATTGGTTTTGGCGCACGCAGCCTTACAAGGCAGTTTGGTTTTCGACTTTTGGGGTAAAAACCGAGAGCAGATTCAAGCTGTTTTAGGAAAAAGCAGGGCTGCGGTGTATGAAGCGCATCATATCCGCACTGAGTTGGCTCATGCCGTTGCCGCCCAATATTTTGCGTGGCAGATGGCGACAGAACAACTGGCGCTGCTAGATACGCGCATAGAGTTAGCGGATAAGGCATTGAAACTGATGCAACAACGCGTTAAAGCGCAGCTGGCTCCTGCCGATGCCTTGCACGCTCTGGAAATGGCGCAACAGCAATTACAGCTTGAAAAATCGGCATGGACTCAGAAAAATGAGAAAATCCGCAACAGTCTGGCTGTATTGACCGGCCGAGTGCCGGGTGCATTAAATGGACAGGTTCCGGAAAAAATGGTGGCTGTGCCGTCATTGCCGGTTAGCCGTATTGAAGCGGACTTGTTGGCGGCCCGTCCCGATATCGCGGCACAAAAAGCCTTGCTTGAAGAGAAATGGCATATCGTCAAATCGACTGAGGCAGAGTTTTACCCAAATATCGAGTTGAAAGTTTTGGCAGGTATGACGCACATTGATGCGTTCAATCTGATTCGCGGACGGACTTCCGGTATGTTGGGCATCGTTCCGGCTTTGAATCTGCCATTGTTTACTTCCGGTGCGCTGCAGTCCAAATTGGCGGGCAAACGTGCCCAATATAACGAGCAGGTTGCCGTGTATGACCAAACTGTTTTGAACGCCATGCGTTCGGCGGCAGACGCTGTAGTCGACTATCAAAGCCTGAAAAGCCGACAAGATACTTGGAATAAGATGGTTAATATCGCCGATAAATCTGTGCAAAATGCGAAAGGACGTGTTCGTGCTGGCTTGGATAACGGCTTGACCGCCTTGCAAAAACAAGACGAGGCTGTGCGTACAAAAATGTCGGCGGTTCAATACCATGCAGAATATCTGACAGCTTGGAGTAACCTCAATGCCCAGTTGGGCGGAGGCTTTAAATTGAATAAGAAATAAACGTTTTATCAAAACGTAGGCCGTCTGAAATTAATTTCAGACGGCCTTTTGCTTACCTTATTTACATTTGCTACCGGAAGAAATTATTGTAATGAATAGAGTGTAACTATAGAATATAACCCTTTAGCGCGTAAAACGCGCGTATTGGGGGCTGATGGTATAAGTCAGCTACCCGACAAGACAATAATATCGTTATCACATGTGCAGAATTTAAAGTTGGGACTTATGGATACTCAATCAGAAAAAAATAATGTCCAAAATGAAACGGAAGTAGCCGCTTCTGGCGCTAAAACGCATCGCAAACGCAATTTGGTTATCGTTACACTCCTATTCCTTATTACGGCAGCCGTAGTTGCTTTGGCGTATTTCCTGTTTTGGCAGCATGAAGAAGAAACGGAAGATGCTTATGTGGCCGGTCATTTGGTGATGATTACGCCGCAGGTAAACGGCACGGTGCGCAAAGTCATATATGACGATACGGATGTCGTGAAAAAAGGCGATGTTTTGGTGGCTTTGGACGACAGCGATTTTCAGCTGGCATACGATCGTGCGCAAAATGAATTGATTCAGGCCATCCGTCAAAACAAACAGCAAACTGCGGTCAATTCAAAAGCCAAAGCGCAAGTGTTGTTGCGCAAAGCCGATTTGGCCCGTGCGCAAGCCGATTTGCGCCGCCGCGAATCTTTGGCGGGTACGGAAGCAGTTTCCGGAGAAGAGCTCAGCCATGCCCGTGCTGCTGTGGTTCAGGCTCAGGCTGCATTGAAAGCGGTTGAGGCAGAAGAAGTTTCTGCTCAGGCAGCGTTGGGCAGTAATATTCCTCTGCGCCAACAACCGGCAGTTCAGACGGCCATCAGCCACATTAAAGACGCTTGGCTGAATCTACAACGTACGCAAATCCGTTCGCCGATCGGCGGCCAAATTGCCAAACGCAATGTCCAAGTCGGCCAACGTATCGTGCAAGGTACGCCGATGATGGCTGTTGTGCCTCTGTCTGAATTGTGGGTGGATGCCAACTTTAAAGAGTCGCAATTGCGCAAAATGAAAATCGGCCAGCCTGTTGAAATGACAGCCGATTTGTACGGCAGCAAAGTGGTTTACCATGGCAAGGTAATGGGCTTGTCGGCCGGTACGGGCAGTGCGTTCTCATTACTGCCGGCACAAAACGCAACGGGCAACTGGATTAAAGTTGTGCAACGTGTACCGGTGCGTATCAGTTTGGATGCCAAAGAATTGCAACAAAATCCGCTCCGTGTCGGTTTGTCGATGACTGTTAAAGTCGATATTGCCGAGAAGGGCAGCGGTAAAGCCATGACTGCCGAAGCGGAACGAAATACTGCCTTGCCGGAAACGGAAAGTGTGGATTGGAAAGCCGCCGATGCTTTGATCGATAAAATCTTCGAGCAATACGCAAAATAATCTTTTCAGACGGCCTGAGTCTTTCATTGAAGGCTCAGGCCGTCTGAAATATTGATTCTCTTCAATCGACCGCTTTGGCGGTTGTCTTATAGTTTAAAAATATGAATTATCCGCCGTTACAAGGGTTTAAGCTGGTGTTGGCAACTTTGGCGCTCAGCTTGGCCGTATTTATGGAAGTCTTGGACAGCACCATCGCCAACGTTGCCGTGCCTGTTATTGCAGGGGATTTAGGCGCGGCTACCACGCAGGGGACTTGGGTGATTACCTCATTTGCCGTAGCCAATGCCATTTCCGTTCCCTTGACAGGTTTTTTGGCCAAGCGGTTTGGAGAGGTCAAAATCTTTATCGCCGCTGTGATCGGGTTTGTCGTAACGTCATGGCTGTGCGGTATGGCACATAATCTTCAAGCCTTGGTTTTTTTCCGTGTATTGCAAGGCTTCATTGCCGGGCCATTGATTCCCTTGTCCCAAAGCCTGTTGATGGCTTCTTATCCGCCTGAAAAACGAACATTGGCACTGGCATTATGGGCAATGACCGTCGTTGTTGCCCCTGTATTGGGGCCGATTTTGGGCGGTTGGATTTCGGACAACTGGCATTGGGGATGGATTTTCTTTATCAATATCCCAATCGGGATTTTATCCGCCTCCATTGCTTGGAAACAGCTTAGACACAGGGAAACCGAAATTATTAGGGCGCCGATTGATTACGTTGGGCTGGTGTTGATGATTGTCGGTGTCGGTGCATTGCAAATGATGCTTGATAGAGGCAAAGAGTTGGACTGGTTTGCCTCAGGAGAGATTATCGTTTTGGGCATTACCGCTTTGGTGTTCCTGACATATTTTATTGTTTGGGAACTGGGTGAGAAATACCCGATTGTTGATTTGTCATTGTTTAAAAATAGAAACTTCACGATAGGCGTTGTTGCCACATCGTTGGGCTTTATGGTCTATATGGGCACATTGACCCTGTTGCCTTTAGTGTTGCAATCAAATCTCGGCTATACCGCTACTTGGGCAGGTTTGGCTGCTGCACCGGTGGGTTTTTTGCCGATTATTTTATCGCCGATTATTGGTAAGTTTGGCAATCGCGTCGATATGCGCCTGTTTGTCAGTGCCAGCTTCTTGGTGTTTGCTTACACATTCCATTGGCGCACCGATTTCTATGCCGGTATGGATATGAGCAACGTCGTTTGGCCGCAGTTTTGGCAGGGTTTAGGCGTAGCCATGTTCTTCCTGCCTCTGACCAGTATCACCTTGTCGCATATGAAAGGCAATCAAATTGCTTCGGCCAGTAGCTTGTCTAACTTCTTGCGTGTCTTTATGGGCGGTGTCGGAGTATCTGTTGTCAGCACCATGTGGGAACGACGCGAAGCTCTGCACCATACTCAGCTGACCGAACATATTAATTCATTGTCTTCAATCAGTAACCAATCTATTCAAGGCATGATGG